>DAOUSR010000026.1 GCA_030627125.1 Thioploca sp. | reverse complement strand
ATGGTGCCTATACAGCTCCAGCGGTAATAACCTTATTGACTGCTAGGAAAGTTCCAGCAGCATCCGGAGCATCTTCTACTGGTAGTAGTAGTAGTAGTACTTAGTTTTGTAGGCTGGGTTAGCAGTAACCCAGAAAATAGTTAATTGGATAGTTATGAAATGCTGTGTTTCCTCTCGTCAACCCAGCCTACAAGTTGCTGCTTGCTAAAATGACTGCCAAGAATGCCGAATAATAGTAGATAAATCTGCATATTTAGGCTGCCAGCCGAGTGATTCTTGAGCCTGTTTAGAATTAGCAACTAAATGGGCAGAATCACCAGCCCTACGTTTGGTTACAACCACTGGAATATTTTTTTCGGTGACTTTCCTTACCGTTTCAATCACTTGCTTAACCGAAAAACCAATCCCATTACCCAAGTTATACTTATTGCTTTCAGCCCCCGTTA
Organism: Thioploca sp.; assembly: GCA_030627125.1. Taxonomy (GTDB): domain Bacteria; phylum Pseudomonadota; class Gammaproteobacteria; order Beggiatoales; family Beggiatoaceae; genus DRQV01. The sequence continues at coordinate 26,425 of DAOUSR010000026.1, read as the reverse complement.
ACAAATGCTTAAAAGCCAATATATGAGCCTGACATAAATCATTAACGTGAATATAATCCCGAATACAAGTTCCATCTGGAGTAGCATAATCTTGCCCATAAACCTTGATAGATTCACGTTGTCCAGCAGCAACTTGCAACACCGAAGGAATTAAATGAGTCATCGGATTATGCCGTTCCATAATCTCCCCATCTGGGTCTGCCCCTGCCGCATTAAAATAACGCAAACATACTGATTTCAAACCATAAGCCCGATCATAATCTGCCAGTATTTGCTCAATTATTAACTTGGTTTGGCCATAAGGATTAAGTGGTTGTTTTGGATGCTGTTCATCAACTGGTACATATTTTGGTTCCCCAAAAATAGCTGCAGTCGAAGAAAAAATGAAAGTCTTGACCTGATGAGCTAACATTACCTCCAATAAATTTAAAGTAGCTATCACATTATTTTGATAATACTTGCGTGGATTTTGCACCGATTCCTCAACTTGAACCGAAGCCGCAAAGTGCATCACTCCAGCAAAGTTATAGTCAGTAAATAACTGTTCTAACATAATTTTATCGGCAATATCACCTAATATAAAATCACCACCTAATACAGCATCTTGATAACCAGTCGATAAATTATCCACTGTCACCACATGATAACCAGCCGCCAATAACATTTTAACAGCATTAGAGCCAATATAACCAGCTCCACCAGTTACGAGAATAGTTTGCATATTGTATTAGTTCTAGGTGGCACATCAAATAAGTATTATAATAATGAAGAGGTCTTTGGATTGGGTGGTCATGGTTTGTCTGAATCATAATCCACACCCAGTACCTAAATTAGCAAAACTCTTACCTTTAAAAAATCAATTTAACCAAAAATCTAACTTTTTATGCACTTCTCCGACACCGATACGTTTTAAAGCAGAAAATAACTGTACACTTATATCACCAGATAAACCGGTTAAATGTTTTTCTACTTGTTGTAAGACCGCATTGCCTTTACCATTGCTTATTTTATCCGCTTTGGTCAATAATATATGTCCGGGCATCTCGAAAGCACCACACCATTCCAACATTTGTTGGTCAAACTCGGTTAATGGGTGTCGCACATCCATCATCAATATTAAGCCACGTAAACTATGGCGAGTTTGTAAATATTCTGATAAAAATCTTTGCCATTGTTCTTTAACTGATTTAGGCACTTTAGCAAATCCATAGCCAGGTAAATCCACTAAATAGCGATTTTCATCTAACTGAAAAAAATTTATTTGTTGTGTACGTCCAGGTGTTTTACTAGTACGAGCAAGACTTTTTTGATCGGTAATAACATTAATTGCACTAGATTTACCAGCATTAGAACGTCCAGCAAAAGCCACTTCAAGTCCATCGTCTTTTGGTAGTTGTGCCATTTTACTAGCACTAATTAAATAACTTGCTTGTCGGTATATTGATTTCATATTAAAACCGCCCAGTCTTTTTAACCGAACGGTTAGTTTAAATTTAATTAAAATTCACCATGAGAAGCACCTTCCATAATAGCAAGAAGAGTATCTCTTACTTTTATGGCTCCAGCTTTTAGCTCTGCAGGCAATTCTTTCCCGCCATGGATCATTAAATCAAGATTCATGGAGTATAACCATAATTTGCCTGTTTTATCTTCAATAACTGAAATCCGGCAAGGCATGAAAGCTGTATAAGCATCATTATAATCAGCCATTTGCATACCCACTTTTACATCACAAAAGGATAAAAAGCTAAGATGTCGATAAGGCTTACCAGTAACAGCTTCAACTTGTTTGTAGAAAGGGGATTCTCCAACAAATAAAAAGTTATGTTCGGTAGCTAAACTTTTCAATGATTCCTTAACATCGTCAATGGACACTCCTTCATCCACTGGGAATTTCCATACCATTGCATCGCCTGGGTCTTTATTTACCATAAATTTTTTGGCAAAATCTGCATAAGTTTCCATCGCTTCAGCATCTAATTCTGACATCATATTTTTAATATCATTAATATTCATACCAGATTCTGCCAACATTCCGTTGACTTTACTGTAGCCAATTCCAATTCCAATAACGGTAATCAAACCAATGATTGCTAAAATATTTACAATAAATCTCATTAAATAAATCTCCTTTTAGAGAAAGTTAAGACTAAATTTAGTTAAAACTATAAATCAAACGCTATTCTAAACAATAATTCATCTAAATTAAAAGACATTATAATATCACAGTAATATCTCATATACCAACTATAAAAATTATGCTTTCTTTTCCACAGCACCCTTTAAAGAAGCAACAATTTCCCGACGTATATCCTTAATTTTAGGTTTTTCTGCTGCTAAAAATGGCAAAGGTCGACAAGCTTGCATGGCATACATACCAACTCGAGCGGTAATTAAGCCACTACCTAGACCTTGAGCTACTTGGGCTGAAATAATTGACAATACTGAACCACCAACAATTTCGGTAACACTATCTGCTACCATTTCACTTACCCCAGCATAAATTAAATTCTGCATTACTGTACTTACCAACTTGAAAGAACCAAAAAAACCTGGTCTTGCTCCATACAATTCAGCAATATCCCGAATCATACGAGTATTTCGCCATAAAGTTAATACTGCATCTAATAGAGCAATTTGACTAATCATAACCCATAAAGCGGTTTCTTTAGAACGTTGAGTTACTATTCTATAAGCTTGTTTGTCAATATCTTTCAATACAAATTTGGAAAATAAATTACATATTTCTCGATCATGGTGACTATCGCTAATTGTTAGATAAAAATGTTCCAACCGGATTTTAATGTCCGGCCGGTAATCATAGAATTGAGTAATTTTATTAAGATAACGTATAGCATTACCATAACCATCATTAGCTATTAATTGCTCACCTTCTTGTTGTAATTTAGTAACAATTTGTAATCTATTAATTTTTTGATAAGATTGCCAACTTAAAACTATACTTGCTCCACTTATGACTATAATTAAGCTGAAAAATACGCTTCCTAGCACATAACTATTTTCATACTGGTTGGCGACAAATTGATAAGTATTAACTAATAACATTAATAATAACAAAAAACTAAAAGCTCCGACTAACCACAGCCAAGGAGAATTGGTTACAGCTTTAATTTCATTATTCTGCTGAATTTCTAATTTATGGACTGGTAAAGTATTATCTATTTCTAGTTTAGAATCATCAGGCAAAATAATTGCTGGCGTATAATCCAAGGTTATTTCTGTTTCTTCTGCGGCAATACTTTCTACCTTATCTAAGTCAAAAAAAATCGGTTTAGTCCAACTAGTCATTTAAAATTTATCTCCAAGCAAAAATTCGAGAACACGATCTAGCCGAATATGTGGCAATCCTCCACCATGCACATTAGCTAAACGCGGGGGTTTAAATTCTATAAAATTAAAACGTCCATCTACCCATTCTTCTGGCATCGGAACTTCCAATGGCACTTCACCCGGAAATAAAGCCACTGGTTTATCTGTATTAATAGGAACACCTTTGATACAAGAAATTCGCTGACCTTGAAAATTAGTATAAGCAGCCTGGGTACATTTTACCGCCGATAAAGCCAAAGTATCAGTATACACCCCTTCAAAAGTCGCATTATTATTTGAAGCTGCCAACATTTGTTGTAAAAAATGTTCTAAATTAGGTAATTGGCTAGGAGTTATATGATCTGCTTTAGTAGCAGCAAATAGTATTTTATCAATTTTTAATCCAAATAATTTATTAATTAATCCAGTTTTACCATAATTAAAACTTTTCAAAATCATATTTAACGAATCACGCATATCAATAAAGCTATTATACCCAGAGTTAAAAGTATTAAGCACATCAACCAACACAATTTGCCGGTCAAAACTGACGAAATATTCTTGATAAAATTTTTTAACTACATGTTCCTTATAAGAATCATAACGTCTTTTCATCTCTGCATAGAGGCTATTATCTTTAATAGTTCCTTTAGGTATTGCTAACATTGGACAAAATTCTAACAAAGGCGAAGTTCTTAAATTATCAGTATTACTCAAACCATCACCTGGCATAATAAAACGTCCCGGTTGTAATAAATTTAACCCATATTGCGGCTCTTTACAATGGTATAAAAACTCTGTATAAAGTTTACTTAATTTACGTAGGACTTTTTCATTTACTTCATTATTTAGATCCAGACTATTAAAATAAGTTCGCCATTCTTGCGACAAAGATAAGCGTGGTTCTGTCTCACACAAGCGGGTTATTTGCTCTGACCATTGTTCGTAAGTTAATTCTAATAAAGGTAAATCTAATAACCATTCCCCCGGATAATCAACAATATCTACATATAGAGTATTAATTGGAGAAACCCGTTTTATTACGGGATTATTGGTTAAATAGCGGATGGCTAGTCTGATTTCGCTAATGCCATTAGTGCGTTGCGGCCAAGTTGGAGGATCACCACATAATTGCTCAATAGCTCGATCATAACGAAATGATGGAATATGGATGTCTGGTTGTGGCATAATCTTAGCACCACGCAAACGGCTACTGCTAACCATTTGGAAAAATGGTAAATGCACTCCTTCTAAGCCATGTAATAACTGATGAACTAACGAAGTAATAAAAACCGTTTTACCACTACGACTTAAACCAGTAACAGCTAATTTTACCTGTCGATCCAAAGAACGATTAACCCTTTCTTCAAAGTTTTTAGGTGGGGAAAAATTTGGCAACCATTTATTCATATTTTATATATATTTTTGGATATTATGCACTTTCATAAATTTTTTTCAAGCAAAACCGGTTTTACTATATTTCTGATTGTATCAATCGGAGCGGGAGTAGGATATAGTATTTTTAGTGTGAAACAAATGCACTCTGAAACTAGAGAGTTTGTTAATATAGCAATGTTAGACCTATTTTCTGAGTGGAATGAAACTGAATTTCTGAATTATACTAGCAATAGGATGCAAAAAAAACTTACTAATGTTAAATTACAAAAAATTAATATAGTTTTTACTAAATTAGGCAAATTATTAAATTATCATGGTGCTTATGGTGGACTATTCAATTCTAACTCCTCATGGTTACAAGTGGTAGTATGTTATCAAGTAAGTGCCAATTTTCAGGGTGGTAAATTTGCCGCATTAGTTACTCTTATTAAACAACATGGCGAATGGGCAATTGGTAAATTTGAGTATAAATATGCCTTTTTTCCAATAGAACGGCAATTAGGTTCATTAAAATTAGTATCTATTCCTGAACGTTTTAATTCTGATATATTATATTAACATACAGAATAAATCAATAACTACACAATCTGAGGTATTTTACATGCAATTACAAAACTCAAATTTATTCCAACAACAAGCTTATATTAACGGTTCGTGGGTTAATTCTGAGCAAAAGTTAGAAGTTACTAATCCCGCCAATAATTCTATACTTGGCAAAATTCCTAACTTAGGCCAAGTTGAAGCTAAGACTGCTATTGAAGCAGCTCATGCGGCTGGAGCAGAATGGCGTGGTAAATTAGCTAAAGAACGGTCAGCTATTTTGCGGAACTGGTTTAATTTAATCATGGCAAACCAAAAAGATTTGGCAATTCTAATGACTGCTGAACAGGGAAAACCGCTAGCTGAATCTATGGGAGAGATAGCTTATGGAGCTTCTTTCATTGAATGGTTTGCTGAGGAAGCCAAACGAGTTTATGGTGATATAATCCCAGAACCATTGCCAGGGCGACGCATAGTAGTTCTTAAACAACCAATTGGAGTGGTAGCAGCAATTACGCCTTGGAACTTTCCTAACGCTATGATTACTCGTAAAGCTGCTCCAGCTTTAGCAGTTGGTTGTACGATGGTAATAAAACCAGCTAAAAACACCCCTTTTTCCGCACTTGCATTGGCAGTATTGGCAGAAGAAGCCGGTATTCCTAAAGGCGTAATTAATATTATTACTGGTAATGCTAGAGCTATTGGGACTGAATTAGCTACCAATCCATTGGTTAAAAAATTATCTTTCACTGGTTCTACTGAAGTTGGTAAAGAGCTGATGGTTCAATGCTCTAGTACGGTGAAAAAGGTTTCTATGGAATTGGGTGGCAATGCTCCATTTATCGTGTTTGATGATGCTGATTTAGATCGAGCAGTTACTGGAACCATTGCTTCTAAATATCGTAATACCGGTCAAACCTGTGTTTGTGCTAATCGTTTACTAGTACAAGATGGTGTGTATGATGAATTTGCCGCTAAACTGGCAGAAGCAGTTAAAAATCTGGTAGTTGGTGATGGTTTACAAGGCGAAACTCAGCAAGGGCCATTAATCAATATGGCAGCAGTGGAAAAAGTCGAGGAACATATTAGCAATGCAGTGGCTAATGGAGCAAAAATAACTTATGGTGGTAAACGCCATACTTTGGGTGGCACTTTTTTTGAACCAACTATTTTAACCAATGTTACTCCAGCGATGCAAATTGCTACCGAGGAAACATTTGGGCCAGTTGCTCCATTATTTCGTTTTAAAACCGAAGCCGAGGCTATCGAATTAGCCAATGCTACTCCATTTGGACTAGCTTCTTATTTTTATACTCGTGATTTAGGTAGAGCTTGGCGAGTAGCAGAAGCTTTAGAATATGGTATGGTAGGTATTAATGAAGGTATTATTTCCACCGAAGTAGCTCCATTTGGTGGGATTAAAGAATCTGGCATTGGACGAGAAGGCTCGAAATATGGAGTTGATGATTTCTTAGAAATGAAATATGTGTGCATGGGAGGATTATAATTAAGTGCATATCACTATTTTTGGCTCCGGTTATGTTGGTTTAGTGACCGGAATTTGTTTCGCAGATATGGGTAATAATGTTTTGTGTGTGGATACCGATACGGAGAAAATTGCTATGTTGCAACGTGGGGAAGTACCTATCCATGAAACCGGCCTACATTCGCTATTAACAACTAATTTGGCCACCAGTAGAATTAAATTCACCACTGATATTGCAGAAGCTGTTGCTCATGGAGAAATCCAATGTATCGCAGTTGGAACTCCAGCAGATAAAGATGGTTTAGCTGATTTGCAATATGTGTTGCAAGTTGCAGCTAGTATTGGGCAAAATATGGTTGGTTATAAATTAATTATGGATAAATCAACTGTACCAGTAGGAACTGCCGATAAAGTTCGTGCAACTATCCAAGCTGCTTTGGATAAGCGTGGAGTAGAGCATGAATTTGATGTGGTGTCTAATCCAGAATTTTTAAAAGAAGGTGCTGCTATTGCCGATTTTATGAAACCAGATCGAATTATCATAGGTACCGATAAACAAAGTTCTGCCGATTTAATGCGGGAACTTTATGCTCCATTTAATCGCAATCGAGATAGATTGATGATTATGGATATTCGTTCTGCTGAATTAACCAAATATGCTGCTAATTCTTTACTAGCAACTAAGATTAGCTTTATGAATGAGATCGCTCGTATTGCTGAACAGGTTGATGCCGATATAGAACAAGTACGCTTAGGAATTGGCTCTGACCCTAGGATTGGGTTTGAGTTTATTTATCCTGGGGCTGGTTATGGTGGTAGCTGTTTCCCTAAGGATATTAAAGCATTAATAAATATTTCCAAACAAGTCAAAGTTGATGCTCAAATATTGCTGGCGGTTGAAGCAGTAAATCAACAACAACAACAAGTATTATTTCAAAAGATAGAGCGACATTTTCAAAATGATCTAAAAGGTAAAAAAATTGCACTATGGGGCCTTGCATTTAAACCTAATACTGACGATATGCGTGAAGCTCCAAGTCGTAAATTAATGGAAACACTTTGGCAACAAGGAGTTACCGTACAAGCTTACGATCCAAAAGCGATGACAGAAACTCAACGTATTTATGGCCAACGTGCTGATTTGATACTTTGTGATACTCCAGAAGCTACATTGGAAGATGCTGATGCCTTAGTTATAGTCACTGAATGGAAATTATTTCGCAGTCCTAACTTTGAACTTATTAAGTCGAAGCTAAAGCAATCTGTTATATTTGATGGACGGAATTTATATGAACCACAAAGAATGGCTCAGTTAGGTTTTGTTTATTATACAATAGGACGTAAATTTGTATCACCAATTTAGTCGTGAGTTTAGTAAGATAACTTAAGCATGTAATCTTGGAACAATTTATGCTATAGATTTATCCAGACCAGGATATAAATTTATTGAAGATTTTTACACAATTATGACTACTAATAACCCTAATACCGATACAAAACGAATCAATAAAATAACTCTTAACCAACTTGCTAAAGACATTTATGGTATAGAAGTTTATTGTGAACATATTCGTTCCGTAAGACGTGGTTGGTATCTTTATAATGCTGATGAAATGACTTTTATTGGTATCAATATTAATGAGGCATTTCTTTATTTAGAGACTCGTAAAGTTTCTAAACCGAATGTGGTTACAGATACAATTGCACCTGAAGAATTATTAAATATACTGATAGAAAAATTTCCAGACTGCATTGTTAAAGAACCAACCAAAACACGTCCTTTACAAAGATATATTCACAAAAAAATTTATGTTGCTTTAGATAAAAAATATAGTAAGAAAGAAATATTAGCAGCATTAGCAATTTACGTGCAATCAACAGTTTACTGTGAAATATTAGCGAATGGAGGTTATCGAATTGATTTAGAAGGAAAATCTTGTGAAGAAATATCTCAATTACACCAAGATGATGCCAGAGCTAGGTTAACTGGAGAAAAATTAATGCGTCCAGTAAAGCAGAAAAAAGTAAAGAAAATTGAGATACCATTACCTATCCCAGAGCTTGATGACTTAATTGTGGGTAAGATGGAAATGTGCGTTAAAATAAGTGGATTACCTGCTGATTCTAAAACTCTTAGAAATGGCTGGGAAGAATTCGTTATTGATGCTAATGGTGAAATGGTGAAAATTACTATACGCCCTAGGACTTGGAAAAAATTACAAACAGCTTTACATGAATTTCCAGTATGGGTAGCCCATATTAGAGGTAAAATGGGGAATCGTATAAAAAGTGGTTTTGAATTACTAACTCCAGGGATCCAAATATTTGAAAAACATCCGAAAGTTTAGCTTAATTCATAATAATTTTCTAACTAAACTGATGGTGGGAAATTGCCCCTACAAATAAATGTTTTATGTAGGAGCAAAATCCTTTATTGCCCTTAATTTAATGGTTAGGTAACCACAAGAGATTACTACCCCTACGAATAAATATTTTATTTGGGCAATCCTTTGCCTTTAACTTAATGGCATTGAACGAAGATGTTGGAAACGAGGTTATAAACCTTATAATTCAACAGTCTTTTATTGGTATATTTTGTTCTACAAACAAATTCTTATCAATATTATTACAAGCATTACCGCCAAGAATCGCATCAATCTCCGTTGCAACTTCAGAACAAGTAGTTTTATTCACATCTTTATATTCCATAATTCTATCTGCACATAATTGCTCACCAGCTAATTCGCCTAATTTACGATAAGATTCAAACTGATACTCATTGAAAAACTGATCGGCAGTAGATTCATCTGGAAAAGACGGGTGCATACGTTGATAAACTAATAAATCCTCTGGTTCATTGCCAAGCAAAGTAGTGCTAATATAAAACAAGCTTCCTTCACTCCCATCTGGATAATATATAATACCTTTCACGAAATATTTTTTGCTATAACCAGTAGTTGGACAAGGCCGTAATTCTTCCAGATTAATTTTAATGTTAATCCCTAAATCTATTCGAGCTTTATGTTGTAACACAGCCATCCTAAACATTTGATAATTTGGATCTAAACTAGCATCGGTGGCAATAATTAATTTGCAATATCGCTTTAATAATGGGTAAATTCCAAGATTTTCATGATGACCGCCATCAGATAAATTCACAAAAGTATCTTCTTCCGTACTGCTACGAAATAGTTCTTTTAACAGATATGGTGGCCATAAAGGTGATATTGACCATTGGTGCCGACAATTTGGATTACGCATCCATACATTCAGACGAATATTAAACAAAGTCATTAAAAATGCAGAAATGGGATTAGTCCTAGAACCTTTCTCTGGGCTTGCTGCTGCACCAGAAATTGCCATTGCTTTACCCAACTCAATTGTACCTTCGTTATAACTATCAGTGCGTCGATAACCAGTAGATTCAGAGCCACAGTAATATTTAGAAAAAATAAAAAAATCCGCCCCACGTCCTTTTAAATTTGGATTATTAGAACCCGGTACATTAAGAGTACTACTAATTAATTGATAAGGGCCATTACAATAGCGATGCAAATCTTTTAATAATAACAATTGATTAGATTGAATTATGCCATTTTTATTTCGTTTAATTAAATAAGTTCGGCTTAACCGAGTTCGGTAAATATTATGAAATGAATTACTATTAATATCAATAGATAAGCTGATTATCAATAAAGTGAAAATTGTTACAGAGTATAAAATATTTTCCCAAAGGTTAGCTAATTCGGCTTTAAAAGTTTGAGCAGTTACATAAAATAGCATCGCAAACAATACAAAAATAATGATTAAGCTAATAGCTTCTATTATCATTTTTACTGTTTGTAAAAAACCACTTTTAGGTTGAAATACAAAATGCACAATTACAACTAATAAAAAAGCTAGAGATGTGTATAAAAACAAGTTGTTAGGCTTAATTAAGAATTCGTGAGTGTAGGTGATTAACAAAAATAAAAAGATAGCAATGCCACCATAAAACGTGATATTAGCAAGTTGAATATTGTAAAAGCTCATTTTTTCTTTGTATGTCATACGGAACATTCGTAATAACATTAAAGGTAGCATCAAACCTAAAATTCCGCTTAAAACTACTGTCCCACCAACAATTTTACCTTTTAATACTAAAGTAATTAATAATGCTAGAAATAATATATCTAATATTACTCCAATTTTGGTACTGAGCTGATAAATTCTGGTTATAACTAATAAACCCAGATAAATACTAATGATTGGAGTTACCAGTTGTTTTGGATCAGGAAATTTAATAGCAAAATAATCTAATAAATTCACTAACGAAATAATTTCTGCAAAAAAGGCTAATAATAAAATTATGATTAATCCTCTTAGGATCAAACCAGAAATAAAAGTCCCTATAGTATGCCAAGAATCAGTGCTAGTAAGTCGATTGCCACCCAAATAATCTTTACTCATGCGTAAGTGATTAACTTCAGCTCGTTCTTGTAGCTTGGCATCACGCTGATTTCTTAAAGGAAAATGTTCTGCATCGGTGGAGGCTGTCGAATCAGCTGCCAGTAAGGAGCTTAAACAAGAAGCAGTGTAACCACCTCCAGATACCCCAGAAAGATAGTCGCAATACTTTAACACATTATTTTTAGCTAAAGATTGTAATAATCCCAAACTAAATGTTGCTGAACGCACGCCACCACCAGATAAGGCTAATCCAATTAATCCGGTATTAGTATTGGGGGTGATATTGGAATCAGTAATTTTTACATTGGTTTTACTACAAGCAAAAATTGATGACCAAAAGCTTTCTGGTTTGCTAGGTGTAGATGTTATGATTGGTTCTGTTATTATTGGTTCTGGTAAATCTGCAATTTTTGCTAAAGGATCATCAGCATCACAAGATTCAATATTAGCAATAACTACTGGTTTCTTCGTTCGCCAATTACTTAAGAAATCCCAGAACCCGGTAGGATGATTGGTATTTTTTAAGAAATGTTGTTGAGGAATTAGTTGTTTATATATTCGCTGGTATTCTGTAGTCAAGTCAGCAGAACTTATGCCCATTTTATTACGCCTTTTTATTAGATAATTTAATTCAGCTAAATAAATATTGACAAAAATTCTAGTATATTCTGGAGGTTTGTTAGGCATATATTAATTAGTTTTCAATCTAGTAGACTGCCATATATGATTGGATTGCGAAATACTTTTTATCATCTCTATATTACACCAATTTAGATACAATGAAAATTCATAAATTAATATTTTTAATAATTATTTTAAGCGGTTGTAGTGAACAAATATATCAACAACAACTATATGTTTTTGGAACTTTGGTAGAAATTAAAATCTGGGGAGTCAATGAGCAAGTTGCAAATAACGCAATTAATATTATTGCTAAAGATTTTCAAACTATGCACTATAATTGGCATCCTTGGCATGAAGGGCCATTGATGGAGTTAAATAAAGCTATTGCTAATGGACAGACTTGGAAGGTTCAAGACCCAAGTTTACTGCCAATGCTAAAACAAGCACAACAACTTTATAATCAGAGTGATGGACTATTTAATCCAGCTATTGGCAAATTGATAGCTTTGTGGGGATTTCACAGTGATGATTTAGCAAATAATTTTACTCTACCATCAGAATCAGAAATTGCTAAATTTCTCACTCCTAGCATGAATGATATTGTTATTAACGATAAGCAAATATTCTCATATAATCCTATTGTTATGTTGGATTTTGGAGCTTTTGCCAAAGGCTATGCAATTGATTTAGCAATCAAAAAATTACAAAACCTTGGAATAAATAATGCCATTGTTAATGCTGGAGGTAATCTTAAAGCAATTGGGCAGAAAGGCAAACAACCTTGGTTAATAGGAGTTAGACATCCTAGTGGTAAGGGAATATTAGCCGCAATAACAGTACGTGGAGAAGAAAGTATTATTACTTCTGGTGATTATGAACGGTTTCATGAATTAGCAGGAAAACGTTATTCTCATATTATTGACCCACGTAATGGTAAACCGACTCAAGAATTAACTTCGGTTACAGTAATACATAAAAGTGGAGCAATTGCTGACGCAGTTGCAACTGCTTTAATGATAGCAGGTTTGGAAAATTGGTATAAAATTGCTAAACAAATGGGAATTGAATATGTAATGCTAGTGGATAGAGCAGGAACAATTTATCTTAATCCAGCTATGCAAGAGCGGGTAAAATTTCAAACTATAACTAAAATTGTAGTGAGTGCTAAATTAAAATAACGGCTGGGTTGCTAACCCAACCTAAATTTAAATATTATTTTTTTATTGCATGTTTTCGTTTTATTTTTTTAAAATCGCCATTTCTATAAATCTTCCGCAAACCTTTATTAAAATCTATCAACTTTTTCTGAGCATTAATTGCTTTTTTAGAAATAGCAATATAAATTTTGTTCATAGCAAGAACTGGCTTAATAAATTCTATGCTACCAGCCACACCAGGGATATCTTTTTCTAAAAACTCGGTTAAACGGTAATTACCTACAGATTTACTATCAGCCATTAGGTCAAGTTTACCTTCATAGAGCATTTTTAATCCTTCATCCAAATTACCAACGGGAATTTTCTTAAGATAATCAGCAGCATCAAATTTTTTACTAGTTGCATAACCTTTCACAACTCCAATTTTATAATCTTTTAGTTCCGGTAATTCGGTAAATTTAATATCAGTTACTTTTCTTTTAAAAAATCCAGTCCTGACTTGTCCAATCGGAGCAGAAAAGAAATAATTTTTTACTCTTTCATTAGTTCGATAAGCACCTAATAACGCATCATAATCTCCTTCCCCTGTATATTCTAGTGCATCTGTCCACGAGCTAAATTTGAATTCAACTTCATATTTTTGAATTTCCAGAGCAGTTTTTACAACCTCAGAAACCCAACCATTATTTGGTAACTCTGCACCATAGTAGGGAGGAAAATCTACCGTTATGAAAGTAAATCTTTTCCCGGCAGCAAAACATGATGCCGAATGGAGTAGCGTTACAATTAGAAAGAAAACTGTACGTTTCATCTTATATACTCACCAACATTCCAAATTTTTTGAGATTTAACATGTTGTCATTAGACTTTAACATAATATATATTACCAATTCTTATCAATACAGCATAACATTTTAACTTGAATAAGCAATAAAAATCAACCAAATGTTCCCTAAACATATTTTTATATTCCATAGGATATTAAGAAGCGAAGCTATAAACTCCACAGGTCTCACATTAATACCCTAATAAACAATAGATTATACTTAGTTGGTTAATTTTTTAACAAATATCTTTATAAAATACTATCATAAAAAATCTATTATGAGTCTAATTTTTTAAAAAGTTACCTAAAATAACGCCGTGTGCAACTTTTTTAAGTTGTTGATTTTACATAGCTTAAAATATCAATAATCCAAATAATTGAAATTACATTACTGTATAATCAATTACTTAACAAAATAATTTGCACATAGCATTAGAATATAATATTTAATCAAATAATTGACTAATTTGAATTCTAAATTATCCACCTTTATGCCAACTAGCCATGACTTTTTTAACATAGCGTTGAGTCTCACGTATGCGAGGAACTCTACCTAGTCTAGCCACACGGGTTTCACCACTATTATAGGCTGCCAGAGCTAATTTAACATTTTTAAAACGTTTTAATAACTTACTAAAATAAAATGCTCCACAATTAAGATTTAGTCTTGGGTCAAACAATACATCCCGTTCTAAACCACATTGATATTTTCCAGTTTTTGGCATAATTTGTGTTAGTCCTCTAGCCCCAGCACGAGATAATGCACGAGGATTCCAAGCCGATTCGTGTTTAATTAAAGCATGGAAAAGTCTATAATCAATACCATATCTATAAGCTGCTTGATTAGCTAGACTATGCAAATTATTTGTTACAGCCATTTTACTAATAGGTACAGTATAAGCATTTTTTGATTGAAAATTACTAGTACAACCAGTTCCTATCATAGTAGTCACAAGCAAACAAAATCTGATATTTTTTAACATTCTGTAATTACCTTAAGGTAATAATTATGAATTTGTAATTATTTTTTGAGCTTCTTGATATTTAGTCAGTGTTTTGTCAATAATATCATGCGGCAAAGTTGGACCAGGAGATTGTTTATTCCAGTCCAAAGTATCTAAATAATCCCGTACAAACTGCTTATCGAAACTTTTAGGACTAAATCCAATTTTATATTCATTCATATCCCAAAATCGTGAAGAATCAGAGGTTAAAATTTCATCAATTAAAACCAATTGACCATTTAAATCGATACCAAATTCAAATTTAGTATCAGCAATAATAATGCCACGCTTCATAGCATATTCATAAGCATTATTATAAATTTTTATACTAATATAGCGTATCTGTTCTGCTAAATCTGCCCCAATTAACGCACATGTTTCAGTAAAAGTAATATTTTCATCATGTAAACCGATATTAGCTTTAGTAGAAGGAGTATATATTGATTCTGGTAATTTTTCAGCTAGTTGTAAACCTTGTGGTAATGTTATACCACATATTTTACCGTTGTTTTGATAATCTTTCCAACCGGAGCCAATTAAATAGCCACGCACAACTGCTTCAACAGGTAGCGGCTTGAATTTTTTAACAATAATTGCTCGACCTTGAACTTGTTTAAGTTCTTCCTGATCAGATAAAATATCTTCTAGTCTCATTTCAACCAGATGATTAGGTATAATAGAACGTGTAAAACCAAACCAAAAATTTGATAATTCAGTAAGAATTTTTCCTTTATTAGGGATTGGAGTAGGTAATATCACATCATAAGCAGATATTCGGTCAGTAGCAACTATTAGCAAATATTGTTCATCAACCGTATAAATATCACGTACTTTACCTCGCTTTAGCAGAGATAAACTGTGTAATTGAGATTCAAATAAAATCATTGTCTTTTAATAAATAACTATTGTATAATTAGTAATTATCTAATTTAAATTTCTTAAATTATGTACCTAGTACATAACTTAATTTCAGTTAAACATACAAAAATTGTGCGATTCTACCAAACTATTATTTTTTTATTATCTTTAAGCATCATTATCCCTGTGCTTGCAGAACATGATGAATATAAAATATGTCGGCCTTTTAACGAGGTTGCTCCACCACGTCCTTTATCGTTATTGCCTATAAGTAGTGCAATCCAAATAAAAGCTAATGATGTAACTATACAAGAAAAACTTGGTACATCAACTTTTAATGGTGATGTATTTCTCCAAAGAGATAACCAAATCTTGATTACTCCCCGTGCTACGTATAATCGTAATGAAGATATACTTAATGCTGACCAAAAATTTACTTATTGGGATGAAGATTTTGTTATTAGCGGTTCATCTATTCGATTGCAAGCTAAAGAACAAGGAATAATGTCGGATTTAAAATACTGGTTATTAAATCGTAGAGCAAGGGGACAAGCCAAAAAAGCTGTTAAGGAATCCAAAGATATAATTCATCTAGAACAAACTCGTTATACTACTTGTGATTCTCATAATGAAATATGGTACTTATCAGCTAATACCATGACTTTAGATAATCTTAAAGAAGAAGGTATAGCTACTCATGCTACGATACATTTATTGGGTGTACCAATATTCTATTTCCCATATTTATCATTTCCCACCGGTAAAAAAAGGAAATCTGGATTTTTAGCTCCTAATATGGGTAGTTCAGATGAAACTGGTACTGAATTTAGTATTCCATATTACTTAAACTTAGCTCCTAATTATGATGCTACCATTACTCCACGTATTATGTCACGACGTGGTTTATTGATGGAAACAGAGTTGCGTTATTTAACTGCTAAAACTAAAGGCCAGTTAGAAATTGAATATTTACGCAATGATAGTGCATTAGGTAAAGACCGTTCTTTATTGCTATTCAAGCATCAAGGTTATATTAACAAAAATTGGCTTGCTAGTTTTAATATCAATAAAGTTTCTGATATACGTTATTTTGAAGAATTGGGTACTAATCTTAGTGTTGCAAGTATAACTCATTTAGAACAACGAGGAGATTTATATTATAAAGGCAATGGTTGGCTTGGAGTTGGTCGAGTGCAAATGTTTCAAACTTTAAGTGAAAATCCAGCTGCCCGTCCTTACCAACGTTTGCCGCAATTATTATTTAAAACTCAGTTACCAGAGTATAATAATCAGTTAAATGTAGGTTTAAATGCTGAATTAGTACGTTTTGATCGTGATATAAAAATTGTTGATGCACCAATTGGTAATAGGTTAGATTTAAAATCCAGCTTTAGCTGGCCAAAACGTACACCGGGAACATTTATAATACCAAAATTATCATTTCGTTATACTAATTATAACTTAGACAATGTTAAAACTGGTAATAGTAATCCAGATCGATTGTTATATACTTTTAGCACTGATAGTGGCTTATTTTTTGAACGTAATCTATGGGGTGACAGCTTAATTCAAACTTTAGAACCACGAATTTTTTACCGTTATACTCCTAATAAAGACCAAACTGATATTCCAGTTTTCGATACTGCTCGTTATGATTTGTCATTTTCACAGTTATTTAGAGATAATAATTTTAGTGGTGCTGATCGAATTGATGATAGTCATCAAGTTAGCTTGGGTTTTACTTCTCGTTTATTAAGTAATGAAACTGGTTCTGAAATATTACAAGTTAGCTTAGGAGAAGCGTTTTACTTTAAAGATAGACAAGTAACTCTGCCAAAAAAATTGGAAGAAACCGATTCTTCATCTAATGTAATTCTTGAACTAGCTTCTCAGTTTACCAAAAATTGGCGGGCTTCATCCACTTTTCGATTTGATCCTCACAATGATAATACTGAACATACAGTAATTCGTATGCGTTATCATTCTGATTCAGAACGAATTTTAAATCTATCTTATCGTATGCGAGAGCAATCTATAGAACAGACAGACGTATCGTTTTATTGGCGATTAGATTCACGTTGGAGGATTTTAGGACGCTGGAATTATTCATTGCCAGATGAAAAGACCTTGGAGACTTTTTCTGGAATAGAATATAGTAGTTGTTGTTGGGCAATACGCGGAATTACTCGTCGTTATTTAAATAGTACTGATGGTTCTGGATATCTAAATGGATTTTTTATCCAATTTCAATTGAAAGGTTTGGGTAATGTTGGTTCAAAATCTGGAGCATTTTTAGAAGAACGTATTCCTGGTTACTACGATAATTTTTGATATTTATATACATTCCCAGCACCTCTTTATTAAGGAGGAGTCGGGAAAGTAACATGTGGTAGATAATGTTTTGAGTAAGATGAAGTTTGGCAATTGGAAATATAGTCAGGAAAATAATGTTTAATGTGTAAATTATAATTTATTATATATAGATAATAATTCAGTTTTAATATCTAATGGTATGCTAGTAAAATGAATGTATATACTGTTATCACTTGGGTATTGATTTAAAACTTTGGCATAAATATCTTCCCCTAATGAATTTGGCATAGTTAGATTTAATTTCATATTAATCAATAATTTGGGTAAAGAATCTCTATTAATTTGACATTTAATTATAGCGCCATTGGCAGATAATTTGGTTATTTTGCCATCAATTGTTTGTTTATCGACATGTTTTTCTTCTATTACTGAATATATTAATGGTATTTTTTCCTTTAGTTTTTTAAATGTTTCTTGTTTTTTATCCAAAGATAAATTATATTTTCCGGTAATTCCCTCTATTTCATAGACAGCAGTTTCCTGTTTAATACCTTTAGGTTTAACCATTTGTTTCGACCAAATTTTAACAATATCTCTAACCTGATGTAAAGTTGTTTCGGAAATAAAAATTTGCCCACCAATAGTATATGATTCAATTCGATAAGCTAAATTAACATTATTACCTATCGCACTATAATGACTACGTTTTTCCGAACCAATATTACCAACAATTACTTCGCCAGTATTGATCCCAATCCCCATTTCTAATGGTGCAATCTCCCATGCTATCAAGTCATCATTTACTGCTTTCATTGCTTGCTGCATAGCTATCGCACAAGCTATCGCTCTTTCTGGATCATCATTACGATGCACCGGAGCCCCGAAGAAAACTAAAATTCCATCACCTAAAAATTGGTTGATAGTTCCATTATATTCAGTAATAACATCAGCCATTACTCCCAAATAAAGATTAAGAATTTTAATAACTTGTTCGGATGGCAATACATTAGCTTGAGCAGTGAAACCTCTAAGATCAGAAGTTAAAATAGTAATTTCTCTGCGATCACCACCAAGTGCTAAACCGGATTCAGTTTCTAATAAAGTATCAACAATTTCGTCAGTAATATAACGACCAAATATTTGCCGAATTAATTCATTCTTACGTTTTAACTCAGTAGTACGTTCCTCTACCAAATGTTCAAGAGACATGTTGTATTTTTCTAACTGTTCATAAGATTGCTCAAGATTTTTAGCCATATCTGTAAATGCAGTAGCTAATACGCCAACTTCATCGTTATATTGAATATTATTGATTGTGGCGGAAAAATCTCCAGTAGCTAATTTGCGAGCTGAAGCTGTTAGTTCAATTAATGGTTTGGATATTCGAGCAGAGATCATAAAAACAGCAATAAAACCAATCAGTAAAAAGCCAATAGCCATAATAACAGACTTAATTATCATCCATTGGATTTGTTTATTAAGCTCTTGTTTAGATTGAGTAATTTCTTCTACAATTTTAGCCATAGAAAAACCCAAACGTAAAACTCCCCAAGGTTGGGTACTAATCTGGATGGGTCTGATAAATTCTATTATTTCATCACCATTAAGTTCTATTGTTTGATTAGTTGGATATTGTTGTTTTACTGCGAATAAATCTTCTGGTTCTGCCAAAAATTCTAATTCAAGTTCTGGTTTTAAGGTATGAATATATGCTTCTTGATCTATATTCATCAAAATTCCATATACCAAATCTTCATTATTTCTAGTAGCAGTATGGATTAAATTATTGCTCTCAGAGAAATTAAATGCGGCAATTTCAATTTCAACTTGATTAGCCAGATTGTTGCTAAGGGTATTTTCTCGTTGTAAATTACTCTCACGCAATAATAATTCACGATTAGTAAGTTCTTTTTTTAAAATATGTTGTTGTGACCAAATTTGGACATAAGTCAATGTAAAAAGTACCGCCATGATAAGACTTAGCATAATACTAAGTAACCGCCAACGGATTCCATAATTCATTGAATGATATTCTCCACTGAAGATAAAGCGGAATAATTGATATTAATGTCATATTCCCGTACTTTTTGCAAATTTAAAATTACATGTGAGCCTGCTGGAAGCTGAATTTTATCTTCCTCATCAATTAATTGCATTTCCAAAATACTCTGTGCTAAATCAGCAGCTTGTCGTCCCATAGTTGGTAAATCAGCAGCAATAGTCAACACTGCACCATATTTGCTGAATAAATTATTGTAAGCAAATATAGGCTTTTTTACTATGGCAGTTGCAGCAAAAATTTGTTGCACTTGGTCCGCATTATGTAAAACTATTGGGTCGGAAATTAACCATAAAGCATCTATTTTAGGCAAGAGTTTGGTTAGTTCTGCGGAAATTTCTGCGGTATTTGATACAGCTTTACCATATAATGCTAAACCGACTTCTGCAGCTTGCACAACGGCTGACTCAAACCATTGATGATTATGTTTTTTACTATATAATACGCCTAAAGTACGAATATCTGGAAATAGATAACTATACATAAAAAACTGCATTTCTGCTGGCAATTCAAGTGCAACTCCATAAGTATTAGTGGTGATATTAAAACGTTGCCAATTAATCATTGAAGAAAATAGTAATGGTTTATTTTTGACAGTTTTCTCTATCTGATTATAAGCTTTTGAACCAATAGTATATATCAAGAATGGATTTATATCCGCTACTTTATTTTGCAAAGATTCTTTGGCAAGATTTATCTCAGTAATTTTTACTTTGGGTAATTCTGCTTCAAATGCTTGTTGGATGGTAATATATTTTTCTACCGATTTATCAGAATTAACAATTAAGATTCCTTCTGGTTTAGAAGGTAAAACTTCTTGTCGACATGAACTTATAGACCATAGAAGTATAAATAATAAATTAAATATATTTTTCATAATGGATTAAACTTTTGATGACACTTGGTAATTTTGTTTTTAGTGTAATTGATTTGAAATATTTAGCTCGGAAACTTCTAAGAGGTGGTATATGATTTGAAGGATTGTCCCTATGAAGAATCATAGAGACAATTACTTATTTAAAACTACAAGATTACTTTTCCCACAATTTAATCGTTTTATCTTCACTACCAGAAGCTAAAATTCCACTATTATCAGGTTTAAAAGCCACTGATAAAATATGCCCCCAATGTCCCTTCAATGTATTAATAAGTTTACCAGTCTTTATATTCCATAGTTTAATAGTTTTATCCAAACTACCAGAAGCTATAACTGTACCGTCCATATTAAAATCTAATGACATGACTGCCGAACGATGGCCTTTTAAAACCCGAATTTTTTTACCAGTTTCAACATTCCACAATATAATAGTTCGATCTAAACTGCCAGAAGCCAGAATTTTACCATCTGGAGTAAACGCTACAGTATTTAACCAACTTCTATGTCCACGTAAAGTGCGAATTTTTTTACCAGTATTTACTTCCCATAAATTTACAGTTTTATCCCAACTAGCAGATGCCAAAATATTACCAGATGGATTAAATGTAACAAATGGTACATTACGTTTATGTCCTTTTAAAGTACGGATTTTTTTGCCAGTCTTAGTATCCCATAAATGAATATTTTTATCCCAACTAGATGATGCTAATATATTTCCGTCTGGACTAAATACAACTGAGGTTACAGAATTTTCATGAGCTTGAAAAGACAGCAATTGTTCATGTTTATCTATATCCCATAATTTTATAGTTTTATCTTCACCACCAGATGCTAGTATTTTTCCATTAGGACTGAAAGCAATAGCTGTTACCCAAAAATTGTGTGCCTTTATAGAATAAACTTCTGTGCCTTGTTCAACATTCCATAGTTTGATAGTTTCATCTTCGCTACCAGAAGCAAGGAGTTTACCATCCGGACTAAAAGCAATTGAAGTAATATTGCGTTTATGTCCTTTTAAAGTATGTAAAATTTTAGTAGGTAAATTGTTAGTTAAATTAGATAATATAGTTTCATCAGCTAAAGCAATTCCTCCAAAATACCAATATCCTAATAAAATTAAGGAAATAGCAAAATTAAATTGTTTCATATTTTTAAGTTCCTCATGTAATATCAATTCGGAAATTTGGTATTTCTGGAATAAGGTCACAAATTCCTTACATAACAGCTTCCGTATAATTAGTAAATAACTATTTAATTATGAAAATATTTCACAATTTATATAATACTTAATTTACTTGTTTTAATATATCAATTTATTGGCTTGCAATAAGCGTAACTATTGCATTATTATAGTATATTGAATTGAACTAAAATTAAGCCTTATAAAATTTATTTCTAAAATCATACATTGACATATCCTTAGCCACAACGGTATCAGTTCCCCATTGTTCTGCTCTAACCAAAATTCTACCAGTTATTACTACATTTGATGCAAAAATTTGATCATTAGAACTTTTTGCTAATGGTTGAAATTTTCCGGTTAATAGGTATTGATTTACATAAGCATTCCCTTCAATAATAATGCCATCTACAGGTACTATTTCACCTGCATTGACTACTATAATATCACCAATCGTTAAACTATTAATTTGAACTTCAAGCTCAATTCCATTGTTTTCTAACCATGCTGTAGTGGGCAATTTCCCAAATATTTTAAAAAAACTTCTTCTTAAATCTTGGCCTAATATTTTAAATTCAGATATAAATTCTTTGCTTAACCAAGATAACCAATTGAGTAAAGCAGTTAAAAAATAATGCCCTGATAATAGTAACCAAGGAAAACCAACTGATTCAACAACAGACCAATTAATTTGGTGTTCTTTAAAAATTGAATGGTAACTATTTCGCCAAATTGACGTAGTAGTATATATAATTCCAATTATACTAACAAATAATAATAATGGTACATAAAATATACTACCTATTGACATAAAAAATAATGATAATGATGCTATCGTCAAATTATTCCGAGTTGTATTGATGTCATTAGGAAGAGAACTTCCTGAATTAAATTTTTTAATAGCAGATTCATTAAAGGTCGAATTTGCATTCAAATTTTTATATAATTTTAAACTAGTATAGGTAACTATACTGGTAGCAACAAATAATAGAAATGGCATATTGTGATTCCATATTTTTAGAACCTAATTTTTAAGATTAACATTTTTTATATTTAAGTTCAAACAAATTTGAGTTTATTGGCAAGTTATTAATCAGTTTATATGCTTGTCCTATTAGTTTCTTCTTAAATCTAACGTCTTTGACAAGGCAGTTGTTTGTGATATTATAATACCTTTAACCCCCATTAAACAATTTAACAATTATTAAATTATTGATTTATAAATATTTAAAAAGACTTTAACATTTTAGCAATAATTATTTAGTTAATTTGAACCATACCAGTTTATGAAATTTAGATTATAAAGAATTATGAGGTTTTATTAGAACATGAGTTTAGAAAATAGTGCTAGTTTAGGTAAAGTTGTACAAATTATTGGTGCAGTAGTCGATGTTGAATTTCCACGTGGTCATATACCAAAAATTTATGATGCCTTAAAAGTGGAAAAAAATGATTTAACCTTAGAAGTGCAACAGCAATTAGGTGATGGAATAGTTCGTACTATTGCTATGGGTAGCACTGACGGTATGGCTCGTGACTTAGAAGTAACAAATACTGAAGCACCTATTGCTATGCCAGTGGGACAAAAAACTTTAGGCCGTATAATGGATGTATTGGGCAGACCAATTGATGATAAAGGCCCAATTGATGCTGAAGAAACTTGGTCAATTCATCGTAAAGCTCCGACTTTTGAAGAACTGTCTACTAGTAATGAACTATTGGAAACTGGCATTAAGGTAATTGATTTAATTTGCCCATTTGCTAAAGGTGGTAAAGTTGGACTATTCGGCGGGGCTGGAGTTGGTAAGACCGTTAATATGATGGAGTTAATCCGTAATATTGCTAGAGAACATAGTGGTTTATCAGTATTTGCTGGAGTTGGAGAACGTACTCGTGAGGGTAATGACTTTTATCACGAAATGAAAGGTAGTAATGTCTTAAATAAAGTGTCATTAGTATATGGCCAAATGAATGAACCACCGGGCAACCGTTTACGGGTCGCTTTATCAGGCCTAACTATGGCTGAATATTTTCGAGATGAAGGCCGTGATGTGCTGTTATTCATCGATAATATTTATCGTTATACTCTAGCTGGGACTGAAGTTTCAGCATTATTAGGTCGTATGCCTTCTGCTGTAGGTTATCAACCGACTTTGGCTGAAGAAATGGGAGCTTTGCAAGAACGGATTACTTCAACTAAAACTGGTTCGATTACTTCAATTCAAGCAGTATATGTACCAGCCGATGATTTAACTGACCCATCTCCAGCTACCACATTTGCTCACTTAGATGCCACTGTAGTTTTATCTCGTCAAGTAGCGGAGTTAGGTATTTATCCAGCTGTTGATCCGCTTGATTCTACTAGTCGTCAGCTTGACCCATTAGTAGTTGGACAGGAACATTATGAAGTTGCCCGAGCGGTACAGGGAACTTTGCAACGTTATAAAGAATTGAAAGACATCATTGCTATCTTGGGTATGGAAGAGTTATCTGAAGAAGATAAATTAACCGTGTCTCGAGCTCGTAAAATTCAAAAGTTCTTATCGCAACCTTTCTTCGTAGCGGAAGTATTCACTGGTTCGACTGGTAAATATGTACCTATCCGAGAAACTATTTCTGGTTTTAAAGGTATTATTGAGGGTAAGTATGATCATGTTCCTGAACAAGCATTTTATATGGCTGGTAACATTGAAGAAGTTTTGGAACGAGCCAAGTAGGAGTTATAAAATATGACAATGACTGTTCATGTTGATATAGTTAGTGCAGAAGCAGAGATTTTTTCAGGGATGGCGGAAATGATTATTGCTCCAGCCATTGATGGCGAAGTAGGTATTTTACCACGTCATGCTCAGTATATTACTCAGTTAGCTGAAGGTGTAATTCGGTTAAAACTGGGTGATGACAAAGAAGAATCTTTTTATATTTCTGGTGGTTTGTTGGAAGTGCAACCACACAAAGTTACCGTATTGTCTGATACTGCTCTCCGAGCTTATGATATTGATGAGGAAGCGGCATTGGAAGTTAAAAAGAATGCGGAGAAATTATTAACGGATAAACAATCAGTTTTTGAATTTGCTAAAGCTCAAGCAGAATTAGCTGATGCAATGTTACAATTGCGGGCTATTGCAAAGTTGCGTAAGATTAGAAAGTAATAACTATAAATGAGTGGGTAAAATTTTGCCCATTCTTTCATAACTGAAAGGCAATTTTAATGGGTTTAGATACTGTAGAATTACTAATGGCTGTTGAAGAAGAATTCGGTATCCATATTGATGATGAGGACGCTGGAAAGTTCTGTACACCTGAAGATATTGCTGATTATGTCTATGGACGTGTAAGAAAAAATGGGTCATGCCCTTCTCAAAAAGGTTTTTATAAACTACGGAAAATAATTGTTAAAACCTTTAATCAAGATAGAAATAAGATAAAACCCAATTCCGACTTGAAAGAAATTTTAGGGAAGAATATAAAAACGAATTGGCTACTTCTTCAAAAATCTCTTGGCATAAAAGACTTTCCTTCATTAGAAAGAGGCAAACCACTTATTAGCTTGGTATTTATTTTACCTGCTATAATAATAAGCCCATTAATTTTGGATGAGGCACCATTAGAGTTAATATTCATTTGTTACATATTACTGTTATTTCTTATGAATATTTTTACCTACAATATAGGCACTACGATTCCAAATTCACATAGAAATGTAAGTTCACTCATTCCATATGTTGGATGTAGTAAAAATATAATATTGGAAGAAGATATTATAATTAAACGTATAATTGAAATAACATCTGAACAACTAGGGATACCAGTTGATAAAATAAATAAAAAATCTAACTTTGTAGATGATCTTGGGGCAGATTGAAATAAAAATTCCTAATTTCAAAGTATGGTTAGGTATATAAAATGTATGACTAGAACATATCTCCAGTTGGATGGTATATAGCTTCATATTTGATTAGATTTATTGAAATAGAAGGCAAGAACAATAATGATCTTGAAGAGCGGTTTTTGTCATGGGAAAACACAATAATTTTAAAAGCAGATAATCTTGATGAAGCTTACGAAAAAGTTATTGATCATGCCAAGTTGGAAACAAAACCATATAAAGGCGGCTCTGAATAAATTCGGGTGTTGATTATTGACGATGTGATAAAGATATGTAATAATATTACCAAAATAAATTAAGGATTGAAAAACTAATGGCAACAATAATATCAAAAGTCGGTAAAAATGGGTGTTGATTATTGACGATGTGATAAAGATATGTAATAATATTACCGAAATAAATTAAGGATTGAAAAACTAATGGCAACAATAATAT
>DAOUSR010000037.1 GCA_030627125.1 Thioploca sp. | reverse complement strand
GATAGCTGTGAAGAAGCTGCTAAGTAATTTATAATGTCATGTAGGGGCAATCCTTTGCCCTTTTTTATAAAGTAGGGTAACCACAAGGGTTTACCCCTACAAATTAATTGGGTAGGGTAACCACAAGAGTTTACCCCTACAAATTAATATTTAAACATTTTTTTCAAATATCCTTCCAATTCGTCTATCAATTCAACTTGTTGTTCGTCTAAATTAGCCGTTGTAATTAATTTATCAATTTGTGCCAGTGCCTCCACTGGAGTTGTGCGTTTAGCATTTTTATAATCTTGCAACGCATCATCGGAATTTTGGGGATTGACCTGCTGCATATATTCAGCAAAATCTCTAGTAAACATTGGTGGTAAATTTTCTGGATAATTACGACATAACAAACGGCTGGCTTGTTTGCGCATATCAATACTTTCAAATTTATTGACAATATTTATTTTACCTACTATATCAGTTTTATGAAATTGCCGACATAATTCTTGTTCTTGAGTGGTTAAAAAATTATTTTGATATAATGCAGCATCGCAATTTAAATCTGGAACTTTTTCATATTTAAATCCACGATGATATTGAATAATTTTATTAAATAATGTACTATGTGATTGGAGCCAAACTTGATTTTCCTCAACTGTAGCTCGTCTTTCGATGGTTAAAAAATTATAATGTTCAATAAAGGGTAACACAATCCCCGGTTCACCATATTTTTTCCTAATTATGTAACTTTTAGTAGCAACATTTTCTGCGGTAATATTTTGTAGCTCTGGCTGATCTAAACGTAACCATAAAGTTTGATTTTTATAATGAATTGAATTTCCAATAAATAAAACTGGTGCTTGGTATTTATTATCAATCCCAAACTCTTTATTAATCATTAAACCAATTCGGTTGCTATAAGCGACACTGTAAAAAGTAATGGGTATTTTTTCTATACGTCTATTATCTTCCATTTTATTAAAATAACCAGCTAAATAATCCCACATTTTAGGTTCTTGCCGCAATTTACGAGCTAATTCGAGAGTAGCTTCTGTATCAACCATAGCGTTATGAGCTTGGCCAGTTACTAAATTATTTATTTCACTAATTTTTTCTAGCTTCATGGTTAGCTTGCCAGCAATTTTTGGCCATTTTATCACTTCTGGTTTATATAGATAATACATAATAACCATAGGTAATAAATCACTGCGACTACAACCATTTTTATATTGGTGGGTATAAGGCGGTAATAGATTACGATGAAAGCTAAAACGTAAAAATTCATCATCAAAGGTTAAATTGTTATACCCGATGCTAATTGTACCCGGTTTATTTATAATATGATGTATCTTCACCATTGCTTCAAACTCGCACAAACCTTGCATGGAATTAGCGATGGAAATTCGGTGAGTAGTAGTTGCTTGCGGAGTTGGAATTACATCAGAGCGTAATTTGATTATTATATTATGGCGTTCAATTTCATTAAATACCATATCAGTACGGATAGCAGCAAATTGTAATACTTGATCAAATGCTTTGTTTAAACCGGTAGTTTCTAAATCGTAAAAAAGGTAACTGCTCATTTTTAACTTGATTTCTTATGCCAACTTATTATAATAATATATAGCAGGCTATGCGATATAAAGTAGAATTCAAGATAAATCTTAGATTCCGACACTTTAAAATATTCTGTGGAAATATATTATATAACTAAATCATTAAAATTTACACTATCATGTTAATAGATTTTTTGATCTTTATAAAGATTATTAATATCTTTTAAAACTATCTAGGAAAAAATTAAATGCGTTATACCTCTCTTATATGTGGATTACTGCTTATTTCTCCATATACAACTATGGCAGAAGATGCCGGCGATACTCCTGCAACTGCTAAAACTATATCCGCCAAAACTAAGCTAAAAGAAACCTTAAGTTCACCACAAGATGTTGACTTTTACTCGTTTAAAATACGTGGTTCTAGGGATCCACAGATTGATAACAGTGGTAATATTAGCGTAGTTTTTAGTCAGCCTTCGCCTCCGGGCGTCAATCCTCAATCAGGTTGGAAAATAGAACTGTTTTCCGAAAGCGATCTTGCTAATAACCTATATACCGCAATCTTACCAGAAACTAGTCTTAAGGCTGAGTTTGAACAAGGTTTATCTGTAGGTGATTATTATTATAAAGTTTCTTCATTAGATGGTACAGTTTATCCTGCGGCAGAATATACTCTTACTGGTGTTTGGGAAAAAAATGACCATTATGAGAAATCACCCAATGACACTCCTGATAATGCAACATCCATCAGGGCTAATGAAATCTATTATGGTAACTTATCATCCGTAGCTGATGTTGATTATTTCCATTTCAATTTGGAAACTCCAGATACTGTCACTATTACGTTAAATCAAGATGTGCCAGGTATTTATCCAAATAGTGGTTGGCAATTTGGTTTATTGAGCCAAGCTGGTTCCGTTATCAATATGCCTTCAACCAGCCAAGCTAGTACTCCATTGCAAGTTGAACTTGGGGCTGGAATCCATTATTTATTTGTTAGAGTAATGCCAACGGATGACTTACTAACTGTGCCTGTAGGACGAGCTTATCAGATAAAAGCTACAGCTCAAAATGTTGCACCACCACAGACAGAGGATGTGTGTCCTTTTATTTTTACCTACGCTCAGAACCCAGTAACTCAACATTGGGCTACTTTCCCAACTCCTTGTGATGTACCAACTGGTTGGGTTAGCCAACAGGAAATACCAAATGCCGACAAAGTATGTCCATCTCGTAATTCTAGCTATAAATGGCCATCTGTAAAAGACGGAGTTCAAATTCCGGGTAAAGTAATGATTCCATATTTAGATGTTACAGATTTAGATGGTGGCGAGTATATGTTCCGTTTAGAGTTAAATCAAGAAGGTGAAGTAACTACAACCGCAGCAGACTTTAGATTTAATGTTGGAAGTATGAAATTGATTCGAGTAATTAAACAACCAAATGTGGTAATACCAGATAATGCAGATATATCTGTTATTACGGAATAAGCTAATGTTTTGGTAAGGTTAATTTCTTTGTAGGGGTAATCCCTTGTGGTTACCCTGAAGTTGACTAAGCTATCCTTTTTCAGAAGAAATTATTGAAGTGTAGGTATCAATGAAAAAAAATATATTGGTTATAACTTCCACATTCCCTCGTTGGAAAAATGATAATGAGCCTTTATTTGTTTACGAACTAAGTCGAAGATTAGCTATGAAAAATACGGTTCATGTTTTAGCCCCTCATGCAAAAGGAGCAGCATTAACTGAAGTAATTGATAATCTTCAAATTACTCGTTTTCGTTATTTTTTCGAGAAATATCAAACACTAACTTACAAAAGTGGTATTCTTGCTAACCTAAAACAGAATCGATGGCGTTATTTGTTGTTACCATTCTTTATGACGGCCGAGTTTTGGGTATTATTAAAGCTACTACGACGAGAAAAATTTGATATTATTCATGCACATTGGTTAATGCCACAAGGTTTAATTGCGGTACTTGCTTGTTGGTTTGTTAAACATCCTCCAGTTATACTTTGTACTTCACACGGTGGTGATTTATTTGCACTACAAGGTGTTTTGTTTAAAAAAATAAAAAAGTTTGTTTTGTCTAACAGTATAGCAACTACTGTTGTGAGTAGAACAATGCAAAAAACTGCTATTTCTTTGGGAGCAAATAAAATACAAGTAATTCCTATGGGAGTAGACTTACATACGCAGTTTATTCCTTCAGAGATAGTATGTAGTGAAAAATCTTTATTGTTTGTAGGTCGTCTAGTAGAAAAAAAAGGTTTACATTTTCTTTTGGAAGCATTGCCATTTATTATTAAACAACATCCTCAGATAAAATTGACTATCGTTGGTAGTGGCTCAGATAAACTTAAGCTTGAACAACAAGTATCTGAGTTAGAGCTAAATAAACATGTAAAATTTTTAGGTGCATTAGAAAATCAATATTTACCAAAAATTTATCAAGCAAACAAAGTGGTTATTTTCCCGTCTATAATTGCTTCCGATGGTGATAGAGAGGGTTTCGGTTTAGTATTGGTAGAAGCACTTGGGTGCGAATGCACAGTTGTTGCAACAGACTTACCAGCCATGCAAGATATTTTAACTGATAATGTAACAGGTTTAATTGTGCCACAAAAAAATGTAGTAGCACTTGCTGATAAAATTAATTATTTGCTAAATAATCCTTCTATCAACTTAGGAAAGCAGGGAAGACAATACGTGTTAGAACGTTATGATTGGGAAATTATTGCAGAACGATATGATAATTTTATAGATACTATAGTTGATTGATATTTTTACACCTTCTCTTTGTAAATTAAAACTTTGAAATCTAGCTAAGGCCAGCATCCTTACTACGTTTCTAAGGTTGTCAGGATACGAATTCAATACTATTATTAAGTTAAGAAATAATATTAATCAATAAAGTGGGTAATTGGGGTGTTAAATCTGTCATGATATTTGCCAAATCCCTCCAATTTCTGTTCCACACAACGTATTTCAACCATTCTGGGTTTATTTAAGAATTCGTGGTGAAATTGGCTATTTTATAACAGATTTAACACCCTAGTAATAACCCACCAAAAATCACCCCAATCCCAACTTTTTCTCCAGATAATGAATATTAACTCCACCAGCTAAAAACATCGCATCATTGAGTAAATTTTTATGGAGAGGAATATTGGTTTTAATCCCATCTATAATTATTTCATTTAACGCAATCCGCATCCGTGCCATAGCTGAATCACGAGTATCACTATGAGTAATCAGCTTACCAATCATAGAATCATAATAAGGCGGAACTCGATAACCACTATAAATATGCGTATCAACTCTTACTCCAGGGCCACCAGGAGCATGATAACGAGAAATAATCCCCGGACATGGTAAAAAATTATCTGGGTCTTCAGCATTAATACGACATTCCATAGCATGGCCATGAATATGAATATCTTCTTGCTTATAAGTTAGCTTTTTACCAGCAGCAACTAACAACTGTTCTCGTACAATATCAACGCCAGTAACTAATTCAGTAACTGGATGTTCAACTTGCAAACGAGTATTCATTTCAATGAAATAAAATTCCCCATTTTCATATAAAAATTCAAAGGTTCCGGCACCACGATAACCAATATCTCGACATGCTTGAGCACAACGTTCCCCAATTGTACGCCGTTGTTCTTCAGTTAAACCTGGAGCTGGAGCTTCTTCTATCATTTTTTGGTGACGACGTTGCATAGAACAATCTCGTTCACCCAAATAAATCGCATTGCCATAACTATCTGCTAACACTTGAAATTCAATATGACGAGGATTTTCAAGGTATTTTTCCATATACACTTGGTCGTTACTAAATGCAGCTCCAGCTTCAGCTTTAGTTAGAGAAATAGAACTAAGCAATGCCGCTTCACTACGTACAACTCGCATCCCTCTACCACCACCGCCACCAGCAGCTTTAATAATGACTGGATAGCCTATTCCAGCTGCTAATTGCATATTTTTATCATTGTCATCATCAAGCACACCGTCTGAACCTGGCACACAAGGAACTCCAGTTTGTTTCATTTTGGCAATAGCGGATACTTTATCACCCATTAAACGAATTGTATCTGGACGTGGGCCTATAAAAATAAAACCACTATTTTCAACCTGTTCAGCAAAATCAGCGTTTTCCGCTAAAAAACCATAGCCGGGGTGAATTGCAACCGCATCAGTAACTTCAGCAGCACTAATAACGGCTGGAATGTTAAGATAACTATCACTTGAAGGAGGAGGCCCAATGCACACCGATTCATCAGCCAATCGTACATGTTTTAGATCACGATCTGCGGAAGAATGCACTGCCACAATTTTGATACCCATTTCCCGACAAGCTCTTAAAATGCGTAATGCAATTTCACCCCGGTTGGCTATAACCACTTTAGATAGCATGTTTTATCCTTTATGTTATTCTCGTTCCATAATGGGAATTATACTTCGTCTGATATTAAATTTTAGTGGGCAAAAATTTTACCCACACTATATTAAAGTTATACCAGTGTACAGTATAATACCGTTACGTTATCATGTAGAATAGTGTATTGTGATATTCCCACATGAGCATGAAAATGAATTACTCGATTACAAACAATGGTTCACCATATTCCACTGGTATGCCATTATCTACTAAAATCTTGGTTATAATACCGGCTTTATCAGCAGTAATCTGATTAAGAATTTTCATGGCTTCAATAATGCACATAGTTTCTCCTTCAGTAACCATTTGCCCTTCTTCAACAAAAGGTTTACTAGTTGGTGATGAAGAACGATAAAATATACCTACCATCGGAGAAGTGATAATATGCCCTTTAAGTTTATTATTATCATCTGTTGAAGGTGGTGAAATTGGAGCCGCCACAATTGGCATAGTTACTGGTAATGATGGTTGTGCTACTGGTATATTTGAGTAACGATTAATCCGGATAGAATCCTCACCTTCGTGAATTTCTATTTCTGCTATTTCTGATGATTTAACAAGTTCTACAAGTTTTTCAATTTTTTGGATGTCCATGAGTCTTCCTCGATTCCGACAAAATAGACAGTGTTGCTTGTAAAGCCAAATTATACCCTTGTGCTCCAAGCCCACTAATAACACCAACAGCTACATCCGATAAATAAGAATGATGTCGAAAAGATTCACGAGCGTGTATATTAGATAAATGCACTTCGATAAATGGAATAGCAACGGCTAATAAAGCATCACGTAAAGCAATACTGGTATGAGTAAAAGCTGCTGGATTTATTATAATAAAATTAACTTTATTATTACGAGCAGCATGTATTTGTTCTAACAATTCATGTTCAGCGTTGCTTTGAAAGGCAGTCAGATTATGACCAGCAGTTTGAGCCGTTTTAACAAGCATCTGATTAATATTTGCTAGAGTGCTATGACCATAATGTTGTGGTTCACGCCCTCCCAACAAATTGAGATTCGGACCGTGTAACACGAGTAAATTAAACATAATTTAATTAAATATAATCAATGAAAATAAACAAATTCCTGAACACACTTTGCATAAAATGTATGTACAATAAAGGAGATGCTAAACGTTGTCCACATTGTGGTTTTAATGAGCATAAATATAAGCAACATCCCTTACATCTTGAACCAAGAACTATTCTCCAAAATCAATATGTTATTGGAATTACTCTAGGTCAAGGTGGGTTTGGTACTACATATCTTGGCTTAGATCAACGGCTACAGAAAAAAGTTGCGATTAAGGAATATTTACCTGCAACCTTAGCCACCAGAAATGTAATAACCGCAACTGTTATTCCACTACAGGAAAAAACCTTTAATAAAGGCTTACAACTGTTCATTGACGAAGCTCGTCATCTTGCCAAATTTGATCACCCAAATATTGTTAGAGTAATTAATTTTTTTGAAGCTAATCAAACTGGCTATATGGTAATGGATTACTTAGAAGGATTAAATCCCGAAGCTATTATAAACCAAGTTGGAGGTATTTTACCAGTTAAAAAAACATTAGATATTATATTACCATTATTAGACGCTTTAGCCGAAGTTCATGCTCAACATATTTACCATCGGGATATTTCAATTCAAAATGTCCGAATTTTAAAGTCTGGAATACCAGTATTAATTGATTTTGGAGCAGCTCGATATGTTGTTGGTGAGCAAAGTCGTACTTTAGATTTAGTCCTTAAACATGGTTATTCACCATTAGAACAATATTCTGGAAAAGGAAAAATTGGGCCTTGGACTGATATTTATGCGTGTGGAGCATTATTATATTTGATGATTACTGGGAAGTTACCAGCTGCAGCTACTGATCGTTTTTGTGAAGATAATTTAGTGGCTCCAATTGAAATGGCAATAGATATTTCGCCGTCCTTAAGCGATGTTATTATGCGAGCTTTAGCAATTAAACATGAAGAACGATTTCAAACTGTTGCTGAATTCAAATCTGCTTTACAAGGTTTCACTCCTAAAATATTTCCTAAACCTAAATCATCTAATAAAAAATTAGTTATATTTATCTTAGCAATAATTAGTATTTTAAGTTTAGACTACTTATATTTAAACGATCCTATTAAAATTCTGCTTGAAAAAGCTAAAATTCAATGGAATAGTGAAAAAATATTGGCTCCCAAAGATGATAATGTTTATGCAACTTATCAACAAATTTTACAATTAAAACCAAATAATTTAATAGCTAAAAATGGAATCAATAAAATCGCTGAATATTATTATAACTTAGCTAAAATTGCTACTGACAATAAGGACTTAACTAAAAGTTTGAAATTAATTCAACAAGGTTTAACTATAAAACCTAATTCTGTAAATTTACTAGTTTTGGAACAACAGATAGACAAACTAATTCAACAACATCAACTAGCTAAACAAATTCAAGAACTGTTAACTAAAGCTACTAAAAATTTAAACCAATTACAATTGGAATCCGCAATTATTTATTATAAAAATATTTTGACTCTGGAATCTAATAATCAATTAGCACAGAACGGATTAACAAATATTGTCAATAAATATTTTCAATTGGCTTATAATCAAAATAGTTTGAATTTGGCTAATGAAGGTTTAAAGAATTTTCCTAATCACACTGATTTACTTGCGTTAAAACAGAAATTATTGGCTAAACAAGCAACTCAACAACATAAAATTGAGATCAGCAGAAAAATTAAACTATTACTCAAACAAGCTAAATTACAACAAGCCAATCTACAACTAACTTTACCATTAAATAATAATGCTTATGCAACCTATCAGCAAGTATTAAGATTAGCACCAAATAATTTACGAGCTAAGGCAGGATTAATTCAAATTGCTGATAAATATGAACAATTAGCTAATACAAATAATTTAGCAAAAAATTTGGATTTAGTTGAAAAAGGTTTGAGCATTTTACCAACTCACACTGGTTTAATGGCTCTTAAAGATAATATTATCCAAAAAATGCAAGTCATTCCAGAATTAGTACCACCTAAGAAATTAGTACCACCTAAAAAATTAGTACCACCTAAAAAATTAGTGCTAAAAGAAAAATCAGTCATACCAAAAAATCCTAAAATTAAGTCAGTAAATAAGGTGCAAAATTTATTAACTTTAGCCAATCAACAATTAGAATTAAAGCAATTTGACTTAGCTTATCAAATCTATAAACAAATATTAGCAGTTGATTCAGAAAACGCTTTGGCAATAGCTGAGTTACGGAAAATTATTTTACATTATGCGGAATTAGCAAAATTTCAATATCAACAAGGTAAGTTGGCAGAAAGTTTGATATTAGTGAAAAAGGGTTTGCTAATTGATCCTAATCATTCTATTTTATTGAGTTTACAAAAAGAAATTCTACAACATTTACAGAAAAAAATTAAAATACCTGAAGTTGAGCCAAGTCCTATTATTCTTACTCCATCGTTTTAAACGATTATTTTGTATATAGTATTTCACAATAAATCAACATCCATCCTAATGGTAGATAGTTACCTTATATTTAGCATTTTAAAGTATAATTAAAATTACCATAGCCTGATAGGATGGATAACTGACTTACCGTTGCCCACTATTTTATATATAAAACAAATATCTATTAAGATTTTACTATTTTTTGGTTGGCAACAAGTTATTCACCTTACATAGCTTGTTTCAAAATATTTCATATTAAAATAGATTCACCAGAATATTCTGAGCTAACGTATTATGTTAAGTCAGGTAGGGTGGGTAAAGCTTTATCTTGTCCACCTATTTACGAGATAATAATATTGTTAATGTTTTGGTGGGCAACACGTTGCACACCCTACCCGGCTATCCTTTTTTCATATAACACCATTCTTGAGCAGCTGAAAGTCCGTCTCCAAGATTAAGCTAGGATTAATTTTTGATTATTTGTTGAGATTCCTCACGTCCGGCCTACGAACTCCGGCTTTTTTTCTGATTTCGTCACAAAGTGAATGAGGAAAAACTAACTCTATTAATTTCGGCTCTTTCCTTATTTGTTTCTGTGATATAAAATCAGTTACTTCTATTCGTGTCTTTTCGATTACTACTACTCTTACTGCACCAGCATCAATAGTAATGTCTGCTTTGCCAATAGTAACCCACACATAAAACTTGGGATATGCAATACCCGATTGTGTTGGAGCAAGCCTTAATAGTTCGTAGTCAATTATTACATCCTCATTATATATCCGTGAAAAATATGATGTTAAATCACTACCCAGTATTTTCTTGAATTCTTCAAAAGTTTCTGGAAGATTTGCATTAATATGTGATTGCTGAATATCTTGCGTATAAACATTGGTAGAGTAAAAAAAGATGCCACATAATGCCAGTATGAATATGAATGTACAAATTTTCATGATATTGTAGCCTAATGCCTTGAGCCGTGCGGCTTTTTGCGTCGGCTCCAAGACCAAGTTAGAATTAATTTTACTCCGCTGCGAGCCAAGGAAGGCGAGTAGTCCCAGATAGTTAGGGTCTTTTTGCCGAAGGCAAAAAGCTTTACCCCAGCGTCAAGCCTTGTAGGGTCGGTGTAATGAAATGAAACCGACCAAACATAAATATAATCAATAATTTATGTTTTATTTATATCGTAATGGTCGGTTACGCTTTGCTGCACCGACCCTACCCGACTATTTTCTGGTGGGCAAACATGTTGTCCCCTACCCGGTTTAAAATACCCCACACAACGGGATCTAGTTACAAAGCTTTCAACATATTTATATCAACATAAGTTGCACCGTCAACATTACCAGATAATACGGTAAAAGGTTGCTCAGGTTCACCTAAATTATCAAGTACTAACATTGCTCCCTTGAAATCCTCATTACAAGTATAATTATTAACCGTAATTAAGGTAGATATACCAGCGGCTTGAGCTGATCGAAGGCCATTTTGTGAATCTTCAATTGCGATACATTGGGCAGCTTGTAAATCCATTTGTTGCAACGCATAATTGTAAATATCTGGAGCTGGTTTTTTATTTGGAACTACACTACCAGCAGCAATAACTTCAAACCAAGATGCCGCATCTGCTGCTAAACTATGTTCTAATAAACTTGTAACGTTCTCTGGAGTGGTTGTAGTGGCAATTCCTAATCTGATACCTGCACTACGAGATTCTGCTAACAGCCGACGCACTCCCGGTCGTAAAGCAAGCGGATTATTACTTAACATATCGTTATAACATTTGGTTTTATCTTTATGTAATTCAATAATAAAATCTTGTAAATCACTTGGTTGTTGGTAATCAGGCCGATATTTATCTAAATAAAATTGCATCCGTTCTTTGCCACCTGTTACTGCTAACAATTCTCCATACAATTCTACCGACCAATTCCAATCTAATTTGTATTTGGCAAAGGTTTCATTAAATGCCACTCGATGTGCATCTCTTTCTGTTTCAGCTAAAGTACCATCAACGTCAAATAATAAAGCTTGCAATTTGTTCATATTTTCCTTTGTAGTTTTGCTCCCATCCAAGAAGGAGTTGAGGGAGGTTAATTCAATCAAGTTTTCAAAAATGTGTATAGCATTTCCCAATCGAATGTATTATATCAATTCAAATCGTTGATATTGAATTTCGTTAAGAATCAAGCATTAAGAATTGCTATTTGGTGGCATATTTTCATCCAGTGATGCAATTAATTCTTTACTTATGCAAGATAGTTGTTCTGGAGAATATAAGACATGATTTTCATAGTCAGTAATGAAGAATATATCCTCGGCTTTAGTACCAAAAGTGGCAATTTTAGCTCTTTTAATCCGTACTTCACAACTTATAAATACTTGAGCAATACGTGATAATACTCCTGGACGATCAGTAGTAATTAACTCTATAATAGTATGATTATTAATGTGATCTTGCGTGAAAGTTACTTGCGTTGGTACCGAAAAATGTTTTACTTGTCTAGGAATGCGCCGATTAATCGGATTAAAAGAGGAATCATTATCACGAATTAATGCTTGTTCTAAACCTTGCAAAATTTCTGTAACTCGTTCTTTAGATTGTAACTCTTTACCGCTTTCTTCAACCACAGTATAACCACTGATGGTATATTTGCCCTGAGTTGGAATGATATAAGCATCAATAATAGTCAAGTTTTGCTGTTCTAAAAAGTAGCTAGTTTCAGCAAATAAATGATCCTTTTCCTGAGTATAAATCATGATAAACTCAGTTCCACCTTTAGTTGCAGAACGTTCGAATACTAAAGGAACTTCTAAATCTGCATGAGTCAAGATAGCTTTGGTTTCTTTCGCTACATCTTTTGGGGAGGAACATAAAAAATAATCATCACCTAAATCTTCCCATAACTTATTAATTCTCTTGCTATGCGATAACTCATTTAAGATAATTCTAGCTTCTTTTTGAATATCTTGAATGTGCAACTGTTTATTCAATACATATCCTTGGCCTTGATGCAACATAGCATGAGTTTTATTGTAAAGTTCAGTTAATAATGCTTCCTTCCAACTAGTCCATAATTTAGAATTAGTTGCTCTTATATCAGCTACTGTCAATAAAAATAAATAATCAAGATGACTAGGATCTTCAATCTGGTGGGCAAAAGTTTTTACCACATCTGGATCAGAAATATCTTGACGTTGAACAGTTGTTGACATTAATAAATGGTTACGAGTTAGCCAACCAACCAAACGAGCGTCACTATCACTTAAGTCGTGCAGTTTACAAAAATCTATTGAGTCTATTTCACCTAATTTGGCATGATCACCGCCTCTA
The DNA here is from genome assembly GCA_030627125.1 of Thioploca sp. Taxonomy (GTDB): domain Bacteria; phylum Pseudomonadota; class Gammaproteobacteria; order Beggiatoales; family Beggiatoaceae; genus DRQV01. The sequence continues at coordinate 7,053 of DAOUSR010000037.1, read as the reverse complement.
CCTTTAGCAATATCATGAAATAAACCAGCTAAATAGAGTAATTCTGGCTTATGAATATTTTTGGATAACTTGGAACAAAATGGAAATTCAATACTGTGTTTTGCTAAAAAGAATCGTCTTAAGTTGCGTACCACAAATAAAGTATGCTGATCAACAGTATAAACGTGAAATAAATCATACTGCATTTGACCAGCAATTTTACCAAATACTGGAATATATGATGGTAACACTCCATAACGATTCATCCGTCTAAGAGCGTGAGTCAAACCGCTTGGTTGCCGGAAAATTTCCATAAATAAACTTCGGGTGCGTAAATCTTGGCGAAAAACCCTATCAATTAAATAATTATAATGTAAAATAAGTCGGATAGTAGTTGCACGAATGCCTTTTATTTGTGGGTATTGCTGGATTAATAAAAATATTTCCAGCAGGGCAAACGGATAATTTAAAAAAACTTTATCATGCAAAGCTTCAATAAAATTATTCCTGATTTGAAATCGCTTATTTATTTTATAAACTGATGTTGGCATATTTACATATAAAATAGCCTCTTGAAACAGCTGTAATAACATATCATTAAGAGTGTTCATTTTTTTAATAGTAAGATAATATCGCTTCATTAATTTTTCCACTCTTAAACCAGCTTTATCATCTTTATAATCATACGCTTCAGATAAAGTAAGTTGAAAATCAAATAACAATCTTTCTTCATGTCTTTCAGCTGCTAAGTGTAATAAGCATCTTATTTCCCATAAAAATTCTTGGCCTTCATGCAGAATTTGATATTCTTTTTCCGTCAAAAATCCGTGCTGAACTAAATCATGCAGAGTAGTTGCTCCAAAATGACGTTTTGCTACCCAACCAATCATTTGAATATCACGTAATCCGCCAGGGCCTTCTTTAATATTAGGCTCTAAATTATCAGCTGTATCATCATATTTTTGATGCCGTCGTCTTTGTTCTTCTATTTTAGCTGCAAAAAAATCTTTGATTGGCCAAATAGGAACCATTGCCGTTTTCATGGTTTGAAATAACTTGCTTGAACCAGTAAGCAAACGAGCTTCTATAAGATTAGTAGCTACTGTAATATCGTCTGTGGCTTCTTGTTTGCATTCTGCTATGGTTCGCACACTATGCCCAATATCAAGTCGAATATCCCATAAAAATATTACTAATTTTTCAATTTTACTGGTATCTTCCAATGGTTCTTCTAATAAAATTAATAAATCTACATCAGAATAAGGATGTAATTCACCCCGTCCATAACCTCCAACGGCAATCATTGCAATCGTATCAGAATTCATATCACCACAAAATTGCTGCCAAGCTTCTAGTAATATTTGATCAATAAACCAAGCTCGTTGGGTAACATAGTTAATAGCATTCTTACCAACTTGAAACCGTTCTTTTAATACTTCATGGCCATTTTTTAGTGCATTACGGAATACATCAATACGCTCATTTTCTACATGTTGAACAAATACTTGAGGGTTAAAAAGTTCTAGATCAGTGTACATAATATATTTATATTAGGATATAAAAAATCAGTTATAAATAAATAAGTTATAACAATTTTTAATTAAATTCGATATAAGTCTTAATTTCTATTGATATAACACATTAAATTGGGAAATGCTATAAATTACTCAGAACTTTCTAAAATTAATAATCGTTCTACTAAGCGTCCTTTTTGTAAATGTTCGGTGATAATTTCATCAATATCAGCTTTATCTTTGAAAGTGTACCAAGTCTCTTCAGGATAAATAACCATCACTGGCCCATATTTGCAACGATCCATACAACCAGAAGTGTTAGACCGTACTTTACCTTTCCCAATAATTCCTAATTCTTTAGTGCGTTTTTTTAAATAATCCCGCATTTCTTCGGCATGATGGTTTTGACAACAATGTTCGCCTTCTGGTCGTTGATTAGTGCAAAAAAATACATGGTAACTGTAATAAGAGTCAATCATAATTTGTTTTGGAAGAACTCAAGTTTGAATTTTTAATATTAAGTATAGCGTTTCCTAATTGAATGTACTATATTAATACAAGAATTTTATATTTATATTGAATTTCGTTAAGAATTAAGCATTCATAATTAAGAATTGCTTTGGAAAGTCCTATTTTAGAGCGTCTTAATCACCTCAATTATAGCATCTGTTACTTTAGTAAGTTCTGCTGGAGTGATAATATACGGTGGCATTATATAAATCAAATTCCGAAACGGACGTATCCAAACGCCTAGTTTAACAAATTTCTGTTGAACTTGCTCAATATCTATATTATTTTTTAGTTCCACGATTCCAACTGCACCTAAAACTCTTACGTCAGCTACCTGTGATAAGGCAATGCCAACCGATAAATCGACAAGTAATTGGTTTTCAAGCTGAGAAATACGTTGTTGCCAGGGACTTTCCAATAATAACTTAATACTAGCAACAGCCACAGAACAAGCCAACGGATTAGCCATAAAAGTAGGGCCGTGCATAAAAACCCCAGGTGGTTGAGAAGATATAGTATTGCTTATTTCAGCCGTGGTTAAAGTAGCGGCCAAACTCATATATCCACCAGTCAAAGCTTTACCCAAGCATAAAATATCAGGAATCACATTGGCTTGTTCGCAGGCAAATAAAGTACCAGTACGCCCGAATCCGGTAGCAATTTCATCTAAAATTAATAAAACTTGATATTCATTACATAATAAACTAACCTGTCGCAAATATTCCGGGCAGTAAACTCGCATTCCTCCAGCGCCTTGTAACAGTGGTTCTAAAATTACCGCTGCAATATCATTATGATGTTGTTCCAATAATTGCTGGAAATTAGCTATTTCTTGCTCATTCCATTCTTCGTCATTCCTACAGGTCGGAGCATCAGCAAAATAATGAGTTGGTAATACATGCGAAAAAATGTTGTGCATACCATTAATCGGATCGCAAACTGCCATAGCTCCAAAAGTATCGCCATGATAACCATAACGAATTGTCAATAATTTCTGTTTTTGCGGTTGTCCTGCAGCATACCAATATTGAATAGCCATTTTAATAGCTACTTCCACTGCTACCGAACCAGAATCACAAAAAAAAACTTGTTCTAAAGATTCTGGAGTAATTTTTACCAATAAATCTGCAAGCTCTACTGCTGGGCGATGAGTTAATCCACCAAACATAACATGGGCCATTTTATCTAACTGATTTTTTATGGCAGCATTGAGTTTAGGGTGATTGTAACCATGAATAACAGACCACCAAGATGCCATGCCATCTATCAATTTTCTACCATCTTCTAATTGCAAATAAACACCTTCAGCAGACACAACTGGATACACTGGTAGAGAATTTTGCATAGATGAATATGGATGCCAAATATGATTTTTATCAAAGGATAGCAAGTCTTGTTGGTTCATATAGTTTTTAAGTTTGAATATAGAGTACATTTTACAAACAACAATTTAAAGATAGATTATAGCATTTCCCAATTGGATGAATTATATAAATACAAGAACTTGATATTTATATTGAAGTTCATTAAGAATTAAGCATTCATAATTAAGAATTGCTATATAAATCTTATATATTATAAATGAATAAAAAAGCAACTGTTTTACTTATTGAAGACGATTTAATTGTTTCTGAAACTTATAAGGCTTATTTAGATAATGAGCCAATAAATTTAATACATGTAACAAAAGGTACTGATGTTTTTGAATATTGTAAACATACTATTCCGGAGGTATTAATACTTGACTTGATGTTACCTGATATGAATGGTATGGATATTCTGAAAAAAATTAAGCAACGTCAATTAAATTGTGCAGTTATTATTATTACTGGACAGAAATCAGCTGATATTACCGATGAAGCAATGCGTTATGGGGCATTTAATCTTCTTGAAAAACCGTTTGAAGCAAGTCAGCTTATCTTTATATTACGCAATGCAATTCATCAACATGATTTGTATGATAAAATTAACTCCTATCAAAAAACTCAGCGTAATAGCTATCATGATTTTATCGGATCTTCTAAGGAAATACGTACCATTTATCAAATTATTGACACAGTTGCAACTGCTAAAGCTTCGGTTTTTATTGAAGGAGAAAGTGGTACTGGAAAAGAACTTTGTGCGATGGCAATTCATAAAGAAAGCCGACGCAAAGATAAGCCTTTTATAGCACTTAATTGTGGGGCTTTTCCTAAAAATTTGATTGAAAGTGAATTATTTGGTCATGTCAAAGGAGCTTTTACTGGAGCATTAAATAATCGAGATGGAGCAGCAACAAGTGCTGATGGTGGTACTTTATTTTTAGATGAAATTGGAGAGATGGATATTACTTTGCAAACAATTTTGCTTCGCTTTATTCAAACAAGCAAATTTAGAAAAGTTGGAAGTGATAAAGAGGAAAAAGTTAATATTCGATTTATTTGTGCGACTAATCGTGATATTAAAGCTGAAATTAAAGCTGGACGTTTCCGTAAAGATTTATATTACCGTCTTAACATAATTAGTATAAAAATGCCTACCTTACGTCAACATGCAGACGATATTTTATTAATAGCTAACCATTTTCTCAGGCATTATTCTAAAGACGAAAATAAATTATTTAAGGGCTTAACCCAAGAAGCTGAACAACTGTTATTAGATTATGATTGGCCGGGTAATGTAAGAGAGTTACAAAATCTTATACATAGAATTGTGGTGATGAATGATGGAAAAATGATAACTGCTACAATGTTCTCAACCTTGATTAATAAATCAGAGGTTCAATTTGAAGATAAGAATGATATTCCAACCTGTAAAACACCATCATCTTTAGAAGCAATTCGACCTTTAAAAGAAGTTGAAAAAGAAGCAATTATGATGGCAATGAAGCTAACAAAAGGAAATTTGACAGAAGCTGCAAAACGATTGGGAGTTGCTCCTTTGACTATCTATCGAAAATATGAAAGCTGGGGTGAAAAATTGAGATAAGCTTTCAATGCCCAAATATTAAATTAATTTTGAGCATTTCAAGCTCACTCTTTGTCCAAGATAATTGTGAGTTTATCATTTGATATTTTCCAATTATCTTCTAGAATTTAAAGTCTGTCCTGTCAAATATTTATCCTGAGAACAAGCTTTACATAAACACCACACGCCACAAATAACGGCTAAAATAGGAATACCCATTAACATAAATGTACTTACTGTAAAAAAAAGGATGCTTAACATGATAACTCCATATATAAATCTGAAATATTAAACTCGAATTTGAGTCGTAATTTACTAAATATTAGCATTTAGTAACATTTAAATATGTGTTATCTATATGCAATAGGTATGCCAATACAATTATCTATTTGTTTTTAAAGGTAAGAAAATAAAATTTTAAGTAAAATATGGCTTAATTTGACTCTTACAATTTGTAATTGATACTTACAATTTGTAATTGATACTTATAATTTGTAACGAAATTATTTTGGTAGAAATTCAAATTTAGCTTATAGATTAAATTTAAAAATCTTCCCAACCATCTTTATCATCATCTTGGTTTAAATGTTTCGCCACTAAATTTCTTGCCATCACGAATACCTTTCCTAGTAATTATCTTTGAAAGACCTGTCCATTGCCATTGACGCAGGTGCTTCCTAAACTTTAATACGACAATTTACTGAATGACCATGTCCATTTTGCTTCTAACTGAAAGCATCTTCTGGTTGAGTTTTTTATGGAATCATGGAGTTTAGGTTGATTTATTTTCACTGTAATTATGTAATCATTGTCACTTTCAATGATGGCTTTTACAGTTTGACAAGAGCATCTAGGTAACTTACTAAATTTTTCATCGATTCATTGGGTTAGTTTTATTCGCTTTATAATACCATGTTTTTCTTTTATATACTTTGATGTAGCCCTCCCGTCCAAGCGGCCTTGGCAACTGCTAACTCTGTCAGCTAAAACTAATTCGGCTCTTGACACTATAACTGTTAATTTAGCTAAACATTTAGAGCAGAATAAACTAAATCTAGCCGATGTTGCTTATACTCTGCAAATGGGTCGCAAAGATTTTAATTACAGAAGAATTTTAGTCTGTCAAAATGGTGCTAGTTTAACCGAATTGCCGCCGAAACAGATTGCCAATAGTTTGCAAAAAGCATCTAAGCAACCGGTGGCATTCATGTTCTCCGGGCAAGGTTCGCAGTACGTGAATTGTATACTGTGGAACCAGTTTTTAAGCAACAAATAGATATTTGTGCGGAGATTCTTAAACCGCATCTAAATTTAGATTTACGTGATTTACTTTATCCGACTACAGAAGATACCTCACAGCAATTAGAACAAACGGCAATCACTCAGCCAGCTTTATTTGTAATTGAATATGCTTTAGCTAAATTATGGATGGAATGGGGAATTCAACCGCAAGCCATGATTGGACATAGTATCGGTGAATATGTAGCCGCTTGTTTAGCTGGAGTATTTTCGCTTGAAGCTGCTCTAACGTTGGTAGCGGCTAGAGGTAAAATGATGCAAAGTATGCCGACTGGCTCTATGTTGGCCGTACCTTTAGCACCAGAAAAATCTACAACCTTTATTATATGATGGTTTGACCATAGCAGTGATTAATGGGCTAAATTTATGTGCGGTTGCTGGGGAAACTGACTTAGTTGAAGCTTTTGAACAACAATTAGCGAAAAAAGATATAGAATGTAGTATGTTACACACTTCACATGCTTTCCATTCTGCAATGATGGAACCTATCGTAGCCACCTTTACCGAGCTGGTTAAAACTTAAAACTGTTGATTTCAAAGGGTGTAGATTCTTTGCACTGTAAAAATAAGAAAAGTATGATATAATTGAGAAAACCCTGAAAGAGTAAAAAAATAATGGCAACAATAATATCACAAAATGAGAAAGAATTAGTATTAGAAGTAAAATTGTCAGGTGGTATGATGGAGATGGAAGGTGCGACACGTTTAATTAGAAACTCTACTGCCAGTAAAGAGTAGAGCCAATAATTAGGGCTACAAAACATCGTAATCACAATTATGTTATTTATGGAGTTGTAAGGCTACT
>DAOUSR010000035.1 GCA_030627125.1 Thioploca sp. | reverse complement strand
TTTTGGCAGCAATTTCATGCACTGTTTTTTAGTTTCCACATTCCCAATTGGATGACTTTTTATCAGTATTTCACCACCTGAATTTGATTTACCCATCATAGATACTTCATAAATTTTAACTAATTAGTTGTGTCTGGGCTATCTGGTATTAGGGTATTATAAGATTATTACACATTTATGGGCTTGGCTGCCTAGGTATTAGTGCGGTGCTTTCATGTTCACTTTACGTTTTTTAGCGGGAGAGGTTGCTTAACTATTATTTTAGTAGTATAAAATGTAAAATTTTGCTATATTATGACAAATAACAAATTATCATCTTTGCAACCAAAATTATGGATTTATCACCTTATTTAAAATTAATGATTGACAAAAAGGGTTCCGACTTACTTGTTACTGTCGGTTCTCCAATAATGGTAAAACTTAGCGGCAAAGATAAACCAGTTGGCAAAATTGCAATAACTGCTGATATGTCTAAAGCCACTGCATTTGCTATCATGTCTGATGAGCAGAAGAAACAATTTATAAAAGATAAAGCGATAGAATTTGATTATAGCCATGCCAGTGGTGAGTTTAAAGCCAATATATCTTTTAAAGATAAAGTTGTTGGGATAGTTATTACACCAATTATAACCGATGATGATATTGAAGAGGAAGAAGCTAAACCAGCAGCACCTGCTCCAGATGATAAAGAAACAGTACCAATTATAGATAGCACTGATTTGTTAGATTATTTAAAAATAACTTATAAATCTGATGGCTCAGACTTATTTATTACTGTAGGTTCGCAAATTAAAGCTAAAATTTATGGAACAGCACGCCCATTAAGTACATTTGTCGTAACTCCAGAGATAGCTAAAAAATGTGCTTATTCTGTCTTAACTGATGAACAAATTGCTCAATTTGAACAAACTCATGATTTAGATTTTGCTATTTCATTACCAGATGGAAGTGCTAGATTTCGGGGTAATGCCTTTTTTCAGCGTAAAACTGTTGGTTTAGTAATGCGGTATATTCCTTCTGAAATTCCTTCAGCTGAGGCTATGGGTACTCCAGAAATTTTATTAGAATTAATGATGGCTAAACGTGGTTTAATGTTGATGGTTGGTGGTACTGGTTCCGGAAAATCTACTACCTTAGCTTCTATGATTGATTATCGTAATGCTAATTCTCCCGGCCATATTTTAACGATTGAAGACCCGGTTGAATTTTCCCATCCCAATAAAATGTCAATTATTAATCAACGGGAAGTTGGAGTTGATACTAATTCTTATGCAACAGCAATTAAGGCCTCTTTACGTGAAGCTCCAGATGTGATTCTAATTGGAGAAATTCGGGAAATGGAAACTATGGAAGCTGCTTTAGAACTTGCTAATACTGGTCATTTATGTGTTTCCACCATGCACGCCAATAATGCTAACCAAGCTTTGGATCGAGTTGTAAATATGTTTCCAACCGATAAGCAAAAGTCTTTATTTATGGATATGGCTGGTAATATTAACGCTATAATTTCCCAACGCCTGATTCCAGATGTACGTGGCAAACGTTGCGCTGCTATTGAAATTATGATTAATACACCGAATATTGCCAATTTAATTCTAAAAGGTAGATTGACTGATATTAAAGATGCGATGAAATCTAGTGGAGCGAGAGGAATGGCTACTTTTGATGATGCTCTTTTTAATTTATTTAAAGCTGAAAAAATAACCAAAGAAGAAGCGTTAAAGAATGCTGACTCACGTAATGATTTAGAAGGCAAGATTAGCTTTGGTTAACGTAATAAATATGTTGTTCAAGGAGTACAACGAATTGACGATTAAGTAAATTTAGAACTATAGGTGTTCGTGATAATAAATAACAGGTGAAATTCTGATAAAATAGCTAGTATCAAATCAGAAAATTACCATGAATTAAATTAACATACTAAAAAAAATGATTATTCCTAAACAAGCAGTGAATTTATTAACCTATTGGTTTTATTATAATTTAAAACCATTATCTATCACTACTATGTTTAGGACTAGCCAAATTACTAATAATTTAATTTACAGATTTTGCACCCTTCATTAATAATGGGGAGGTTAGAAACTTTCAACATAGTAATTAAACTCTCAATTATTTAGCTATATTCTCTGCCTCTGGATTAGCAATCCAACCACTAAGCCCTTGTTCTGGAATTTCAATTTTAACCCACCAATCTGATAATCTCTTAGTCACGGCTTTACCCCAAATCGCATCCTTGTTAACAATATTAGTATTCCAACCATTATTTAACTGATAAATAGCACCGTTAAACCATACATTATGAACTCCTAAACTTATTGTTGCTAAATCAAATAACACATCTCCTTTTTTCAAAGTTAGATCATTATTTTGGCTCCCAGTTTTATTTACCTCAATTTCACCAAATTGGGAAGTATGAATTTCACCACGCAAAGCTTGAATAGATTGCTTAGCAGCTAAGGTTTTTATTGCATCAGATTTAAATGACGGTCTTGAATAAAGGATAGTAGATTTATTTAGTTGCCATTTGCCATAACTACAATTATCAATTAGACAAGCTTGGTTAACATAAGGTAATTGTGGCAAGATTTTTATGTGTTCACTACGAGTATAGCCAATCATATTATTAGCTAATTGTATTTTATACCATCGGCCTAAAACATCTAAAACACTGATTTTATCACCATGCTTAATTTTAGCAATTGATTTTGAATGTTGACCAATACCTTGATTTACACTCAAATTTTTCACTACAACTACACCTGTAATTTTAGCAGGTTTTTTCTTACTAGGTATATTTGCTGTTGTAAACCAACTTTGCTGTGGGTCAGGACCTAAATTTTCAATTTCTTGCATCCAATTTGATACATATTGACCTTCTGCCCAACGTGCCATAACTAAAGATGCTGGTTTTTTAAATAAAATATGTAACACTGGTTGTTCACTAATTTTATCTTTTTTGAGATTAAACGCTAATAAATCTCCAGAATCTGTAAATACTATCAAAAATTCTTTATTTGGAGCTGTTAATACATCCACCGCATTAGGTATACGTTCTTTAATAGTTTCCCAATCTGGGTAAAGAATATCTGTATTAATAACATTAGGAAGCGTTACTGGAACAATAAAATTTTTATATCCAGCTTCTACTGGTAAATGACCTTTAACAATCCATTGACCTTGATGACGCATAATACCAGCACTAACATCACCCAATTCATCAGTTTTGTGTTTAGCCACAGTATCTACAAAAACCTTATTAGAACTAGGAGTTAATAAAGCATCTATTGATGTAGGTTCAAGTCCTTGTAAAGATAATATTTTTAAAGCACTTTCTGTCCCACCTTCTATATCAAAACTATTACAAGTTTCATTACGAAGATAACCAATTGACAAATAGTTGGTTCCTACAAATAGAATATCCCGTGAGATATGACCTTTACAATATTCACCTACTTCAGTATTAATACCTTGTTTAACAACTAACATAGAAAGATCAAAGGCATTTATTCCTTCTTGTTCTGCCAAAAAAGGATCGGGTAAAGAATCTGAGTCAGGGGCTGGATTAATCCAGATAAAATCTTCATTAAAATTATTATAATTACTATGTTGAACATCAATTCTCCAAAAACCATCATCACGTGGTAATAATAGATTGGTTCGTTCAGCTACTAATTCAATTTGACCATTTTCAGCTCGTAATAAAAAAGTACGGTAAGATGCTTGCTCCTGTATATCTTCAAGAGCATTTTCATCTACAGTTTCTGCTACAACATTATAGTTAGAACCATAACGTAAACCAATTAATAATCCAGACTCACCAGCCATTACCGAGGTCATAACAAAAAGTAAGGAACAAGATAATGCCTTTAGTGTTAGATTCATAAAAGTCTCCTATTTATATAGTTAGAATCAATTGCAAAATTAATAGAATATTTAAACTCAAGCAATAAATATTATTTTAGAATTGTTAATTTATAGATTATCAATCATTAAATAGACTAATTTATAATTTCAATTACCACAAGTATTAGCATGTCGCAAATATACTCGCAAATAACGAAAAGTCTTTATATCCAAAGCATCTCTAAAAATGATTAGTCTATCAAAATATCCATCTATTTTCAATATAACTAATTGTGGATGATTATAACTGTTATGAGAAATATTAACTACTTGACCTGATTTTAATTGTACTTTGATATAATGTAACAATTCATCATAATATAATATACATCCGTTTACAGGATGATTAATATATAATAAATGTTTACGAGTCGTGTATAATGCACTTATTAAAATCAAGAAACTAATACCTATTTTAATAAAAATCGGTAATATTAATATTAATAATAACAAAAATGTCCCATTATGTAATATAATTAATACTAGAGTAAAAATTTTAGAAAAGTGTAACTCTAAATGAACTGGGGCAATAAAATTTGACATATTTAAATTCACGGTAGAAAAAAATGGACTCACCAATTGTCATAGCTTGTTTAGTCTTTATAGGTATTTATTTAACCTGGTTTGTAATTCGTTTATTTGCAGATTTTGTTCTGGTCAGTATTGCTTGTATAAGTACTATGCTTGCTTATAATATTCAGTCTTTTTATCCAGAAATATTAATGATTTTTACAGAAGCAAATTTATTGGAAATATTTAATTTACCAGCAGAACCCAATGAAATTGTAATTTTTAAGTTAGCTGGATTAATTATTGCTTTATCAGTACTTATATCTATTCCAATCTTACCATTTTCGGCAACTTATCGGCTGATGTTTGGAGTAGAAGTTCCAATGTTTTGTTGTAGAAAAAATAAGATTCGTAGTTTAATTATTGAAGAAATTCAACGTCAGAATCAAAAGACTCAACCAGTAGATGTACCAGCAGAAGCATTAGCAGAACCATTACTTGAACAAGAAACATCCGAAAAACCACTTGTTGTAGTGCATTTAGAAGATAAATCTATATCAGAAGATAAATCTATATCAGAAGATAAGCCTATATTAGAAGATAAGTCTATATTAGAAGATAAGTCTATAAATAAAGATGAATTTGAATTTATAGAGGTAGAAAAAATATCAAAAAATACCTAAAAATCTATAGATTGGCCAGATACTTAATAATTATTTTTAAGATAAAAGGTAATATAACATGAAAACTGTTGTCGTCATTGATTACGGTATGAGTAATTTATGTTCTGTTAGTAAAGCTTTAGAATATGTTGCTGGCAATGATTGGCAAGTGGTTATTAGTGATAAAGCTGATGTAATACTTAGTGCAGACAAAGTTGTTTTTCCGGGACAAGGAGCAATAGGTAACTGTATGGACTTGCTCAAACAGACAGGAGTTGTTACTGCAATTAAACAAATTCTTGATAATAAAAAACCATTTTTAGGTATTTGTTTAGGATTACAAACTTTATTGACTAGTAGTGAAGAAAGTGGTGGAATAACAGGTTTTAATTGGATATCTGGTACAGTACGTAATTTTGGTGAGCCACTTGACTTAAATAGTGGTGAACGTCTAAAAATTCCTCATATGGGATGGAACCAAGTTCAACAAACCCAAAATCATCCATTATGGTCTAACATACCAAATAATAGCAGATTTTATTTCGTTCATAGTTATTATGTTGATCCAATCAATGATAATGTTATAGCAGGAACTACTTCTTACGGAGAACTTGATTTTGTTTCAGCGATAACACAAGACAATGTTTTTGCTGTGCAATTTCATCCAGAAAAAAGTCAAAATGCAGGTTTAACTTTATTAAAAAATTTCTTAGACTGGTAATTTTGAAGATGTAATAGCTATGATAAATTTAATTGATATATATATATTAGTAATTTAGGAATTTGAGGGGAGGTTAAATGAATTTTTTATCTCGATTATTAATTTTGAAATTATTGTATACCGTAATGACAGTATCAGTTTTTGCAGACGAATGTGCTGTTACAGATGCTGGTACTTTAGAGGGTTGTAAAGATAAAACGGTGAAAACTTCTGGGCCTAGGGTAGAAATGTTTGATGTACCAGAATATTTTTCAACAGCTGATCCAAGTTTTTCTGGAGGTGAAGGAATGCAAGATTATATGAGTGTTGGAGATACTAAAATCATCTTACATACCAAAGATGAAGTACAATGCCCAGAAAATATTGAAGTGATTGGTAATTTAAAGCAATTGGATCTTGGGGAAGGAAAAGCTTGGATAGTTGAGGTTTCAGAATTTAAATGTTTGTAATTATTTAATATCTAAAATATTTTGATGCCTATCCAAAAAAATTAGATTAAGGGCTTGACTTTAAATGTTGTAAGCTTGTAAAATATTGAGCATCAGATTTCTTTCAAAAGTTCTAAACTTTAAGGTCTGATGTGGATATATCCAAATATTTTAATACATAATAATTTTATTGAGGAATGAAAATAATGTCTAAATCTTTATTGATTGCTGCTACTGTTGCTTTACCATTAGCTTTTTTAAGTGCTAACACAATTGCTGAAGAAGCTGCTAATCCATGTGCACCTGCTGCTGAAGCTGCTACAGAAGTTGTTGAAGCTGCTACAGAAGCTAAATGTGTAGCTTCTGCTGAAGGTGTTGAACCAGTAGTAACATGTCCTGAAGCTGCTCCTGCTGAAGTCGCTCCTGCTGAAGTCGCTCCTGCTAAAGCTGCACCTGCTGAAGCTGCACCTGCTGCAAAATAAATTATTAAAATAACTTTATTGTTTTAATATTTTTAGGGAGATAATTTATTTTATCTCCCTTACGTGTTTATATAACTATGACTTTCCATTCCCCTCGTAAACGTTTTGGTCAAAATTTTTTGCAAGATGATCAAATTATTCAACAAATTATCAATGTAATATATCCCAATCCTAACCAACATATAGTTGAAATAGGTCCTGGTAAAGGAGCATTAACAAAATATTTACTTAAATACAATTGCCAATTGGATATAGTCGAATTAGATAATGATTTGGTTAAAATGCTCGCAAAAAAATTTAATTCCTTTAACCAATTACAAATTCATAATAGCGATATTCTAAAATTTGATTTTAGACAATTAAAATCAATTCCATTAAGAATAATTGGTAATTTACCTTATAATATTTCTACGCAATTATTGTTTTATCTTTTGGATTATGTTGATCTTATTCAAGATATGACATTTATGTTACAAAAAGAAGTTGTAGAACGTTTAATTGCAATTCCTGCTACTTCTGACTATGGACGTTTATCAGTAATTTTGCAGTATCATTATCAGATATATAAATTATTTGATGTAGCACCAGATGCTTTTTGGCCACCACCTAAAGTTCAGTCCAGCATTGTGCAGTTAATACCGCATTTGACCCCACCAGTAAAAATCCTCAATCAACAATATTTTAATCAAATTGTAACCGCAGCATTTTCTAAACGTCGTAAAACTTTACGTAATAATTTAAAAGATATTCTTGATGTTAAAATTATACAAAATTCAGGAATTGATCCTCAAGTTAGAGGAGAAACATTGACTCTTGAAGAATTTGCTAGATTAGCCAATCAATTTACTTTATTAAATTCTTAATGTAAATCTAATTGTTTGAAGAAGAATTTACTGAATTAAAAGATTTTAATAAAATTGATTTAATTCCAAAATTAGCAGAATTCTGATTTAAATAATTAATATTTATAAAGTTATTAATCAATAAATTTAAAAAAATATGCGTAATTATAACTCTGTCTATATTATTTTAGTAATATTTTTTCAATCGGCTTGTGCAGAATTACCAACTAGGGTAAATGGTCAACCTTTACCAAGTCTTGCTCCTATGTTGGAAAAAATTATGCCAGCAGTTGTTAATATTTCTTCAAGCACTCACACTCGTTCATCTAACAACCCATTGTTTAATGACCCATTTTTCCAGCGATTTTTTAATATTCCAGAACAGCAAAACCAAAGTCGTGGTTCTGGGGTTATTATTGATGCTAAAGCTGGTTACGTAGTGACTAATAATCATGTCATTGATAAAGCAGATGAAATATCCATAACTTTGTTAAATGGTGAGCAAATTAATGCCGAATTAATAGGAGCGGATCCAGAAACTGATATAGCTTTATTGCAAGTACCACCAGAAAAATTAACTGCAATAACGTTAGCTGATTCTTCCCAACTTCGAGTGGGAGATTTTGTGGTTGCAATTGGGAATCCATTTGGCCTTGGACAAACTGTGACTTCTGGAATTGTCAGTGCATTAGGGCGTAGCGGTTTAGGCATTGAAGGTTATGAAGATTTTATTCAAACTGATGCTTCAATTAATCCGGGTAATTCTGGTGGAGCATTAGTTAATTTACGAGGTGAATTAGTCGGAATTAATACTGCTATTATTGCTCCCGGAGGTGGTAATGTTGGGATCGGTTTTGCTATTCCAAGTAATATGGTTGAACAGATTATTAATCACTTAGCAGAATTTGGTGAAGTAAAACGTGGTCAATTAGGAATTCAATTGCAAGAGCTTACTCCGAAATTAGCAACAGCATTTGGAATGGCTGATACCAAAGGAGCATTAGTTGCTAAAGTAGAGCAAGAAACATCTGCCGATAAGGCTGGTTTACAATCTGGCGATGTTATTATTGCTATTAATAATAAAACAATTAAGTCTGCTACAGATGTTAGGAATAAAATTGGTTTATTGCGGGTTGGTGAGCAAGTAAAAATTACAGTAATGAGGAAAGGTAAAACTTATAATTTTTATGCAATTATTGCTGATAGTAAAATAATGGGTGGAACAATCAGCCTATATTTGAAAGGTACAGTTCTGCAAGATAGTAATGATGGTATTTTGATTCAAGAAGTAACTAAGAATAGTAATGCTTGGAAAATCGGTTTTCGTAAAGATGACATTATTATTGGTTTTAGCCGTAGAGAAGTTGAAACTATAGATGATTTAATTAATTATTTTAAACGTTATAATACTCGTTCAATTCAAATTCGGCGTGATGGTGATATTTTGTCGGTTTGGTTGAACTAAATATGTTACGTATTAATCTACATTTTGCGTAGGGGCAAATCCTTTATGGTTGCTCTCCAACTTTAGGTTTCAATCATCAACTCTCGTACTTTGGTACGAACATTTGTTAACTCTAAGGTATGGGTTTGCTCCTTAACCAAATATAACAAACAAGCATCAATCATGTCATTGTCTAAAACTTGTAATTGAATTTTGTAATTATTTTCATTGAGTTGATGTTTTTCTCCAAATAAAGCTACATAAATATGGTTAACTGATTTAATATCAGTTAAGCGTTCATCAAAATATTTAAGCAATCTTGATACTAGATATTTTTCTTTAGCATTTGACAATACTTCCAAAGCATTACCTTGATTAGCCCGGCTTAATGATAATACTCCTCTACTAACTCTTTGGAAAAATTCAATATTTTGGTCGGAAGCAAAGGTTATGATAGTTAATATGTGTTGTAAATGTTCCTCAGCTATTTCTTGTAAAACTTTTGCTATCAAGTCATATACTTTACTATTATAGTTAAGCGACTCATGTAACTTTAATAATCCATTTATTTGCACAAATTTTTTTAAAGATTCATCAGCTCTTTGTTGTAATTGTTTATGTTGTTCAGGATGTAATTTTGAATAGATAAGTGATAAAATTTCAAATCTTTGTTGGACTGATATTTTATCAGAAAATACATAGCTTATTAATGCTGGTTTACAAGTTCCTAAACTTAAACGTAATAATTCCTTACTTTCAGCAACTAATGTACGATCCCTTGCTCCCAGAAGTTCAATAATTGGCGACCAATCATCTAAAGATTGACATTCTTTCAAAGCCCGCAAAGCTACGATTTTCATATCTTTATCTGACGAATTTAAAGCTTTGATAAGTAAATTTTTATGTGGTTCAAGTTGACCTTCAAGCATCCGAATAAAAGCAGTGAACGCAGCCAACCTAACTTTATTATTATCACTTTCTAAAAATGGTAATATTCTACTACTATAATAAGAATGGCGTAATTCTCCCAATGCATATAGATAGAGAGCAATATCTTTTGAATTTCCAATACGTTGTAAGCGAGCTAAAATTCTTCTTTCAATAGAATCTTTATATTGATAATTAGGATGTTTATGCAAGCATAAGCAAGCCTCGACAAATACACGAGTATTTTTATGTACTAATAGTTTTTCAATTGTATTATTAAAATCAACTAGTTGAAATTTAGCTAGATTTTTTAAAATTAGTGGTAAAACTTCAGCATCTTTTTCTGTTTGCAGAGCTTCAACCAAATAATTAACGCTAATATTTGATTGTGGTAAAGCTGCTAAGGTATTAATACAATGCTCTTTGATTTTAAATACTTTATTTTTAAGTAGTAAACCTCCTACTTGACTAATAAAATAACTAAGTCTTAATACTCGAATCATTTCTAAAGCAGCAACCACATGATAAGGATCAACACTATTTAATTTTTGTTCGATTACTTGTTTTAAACTATTATTGCTCCAACCTTTTAGTTTTACATCAGTCTGACGACTAAATAATTCCCGATTAAGTAAGCCAAATACACCTTTATTATAAGCAGTCCATTGTGGTAAAGCTGCCAAAATTCCTAGTAGTGAAACGATAAAAGCGACTAAAGGCAGTAAATAATGGAGCTTATCTTTAGGAAATATAGAATGTAAAACTGAAACATTATTCTCGCTGGTAATTAAAATTAGGAAGACTCCTACAGTTACCGTTGATAAAGGAAACACAATACCATTGAGAAAAGCTTTATTTACTCCCCACTGATTAGGAGGAATTGCATTAAACAGCAAGTTGTTGACAGGAGTTCTCAAAGTCCCACGCATTTCTTGATTAACAAACTGAGTCAAAATTCCTAAAACTAACATAATAGTAAAGTTATTAGAGAAAGGTTCTTCGACTTGGTAAAAAAATATTAGTAGGGCTAGGGACATGACTGCTGCTAACACGGGATAAAGTACATTACTAGCTCCAACTCCTAACTTCATTATAATCCGCGAAGTTAAAAATAATTGAATAAACAACCAAGCTAAATTGGCAAATACTTCATAAGTAGCAAAAAATTTGGCTCGTTGGGTATCGTCTTGAAAAACTTCGTAATAAATAATAGTTTGATAATGATACTCTAATACTTTACTGGCAATAACAAATAATACTAAACCTAATGACATATAAATCATTAGCTTAGAACCAATAATATATTTAAAAGCTATCAGTGATTCACTTAATGGGCCTTTGGATTGAGAGGAACTGGGTTGCAAACTGCCTACTCGAACTGGGCTAAAACGAGCATTAATTACTCTTAATAACCAATACGAACCTATACAGGATACGCCCAATATTGCTACTAAATTTTGTGGTTGGATATGGAATACACTTAATAATACTAACAAAGTACTACCTCCCAAAGCTCCACCAATGGGGAAACCAGCATTAATGATAGGAGTTACTCGTTTGACTTGAACTGCGGTAAAGTAAGAGGCAACGAAGCTACTGATGTGAATACTAATGAGAATATAAAAAAAGAAAAAACCAACAAAAAATAATCCATATACCCAATCTTGTCCTAACCACCAATTATCTTTCAAAATAAATAATAATTGAGCAAGTATTGAAAATACAGCAGTTGCTAAGAAAAAAAAACCTAAAATTGCTAGACCACTAGATTTTTTGGTATAATGAGCATAGACAGGTGAACCTACCATTACAGATAAGTCTATGAACACGAACATTAAAGGTAAAGTTTTACCACCCATTTCTCCTATCAATAAAGTCATGCCAACACTACGAGCAAAACTTGCCCCAAAGGAAAATACTAATAAAACTAGGAAGAAATAAAACACTCCATCCCGTTCATTAGGTTTTATAGATAATAAATTACCTAGGAAACGTGCTATCATAATTAATACAATTATTAATTGCCACGACTCTTAGTTTTTATCAAGAACCATTCCACGCATACGGCTGATTAATACTTTAATAAAACCAAATGCAATAGCTGGATATTCGTGAGCTAATTGTTCCATATCGTTACGTTCAATTACCAAAAATATACAAGAGCGAATACATCTGGCAGTTGCAGTGCGGGTTTCGGCATCGAATAATGCTAGTTCACCTAAAAAATTATTTTCTTTTAACGTTGCTAAATGTTTTTCTTCACCATCTTTATTTTTTTTTAGGATCATTACCTCACCAGCAACAACGATAAATAATCTATCCCCAATATCTCCTTCATAAAATAATGTATGTCCATCCTCATATGCTTCTTCACTGGCAATAGTTGAGATCATATGTAGGTCTTCGGTCTTCAACATTGAGAACAAAGGAACCTTATTGAGAACAATGATTTTTTCTAGTGGGATCATCACGCCAGTTTCAAAAAAAACTGCAAGAAAACTCCCGAAATATTTGGTATTCGGGGATGAATTACATAAGAAAACTTTAGAGAAGAAGATGTTTCCTTAAACTATATAAGATGTAAATAGATATAGAATTTACGATCTTAAATATTCTACACCATATTCAATTAATTATTACTCCCTGCTTTGATTTTTGAAATGCAGATTAGATAATAGCCGGAGTTTTCGCAAATTATGTTATAGTATTTAAATCTAATTTTTCTATTTATAAGTAGACATTTTTATAAACTAAAAACATATTATAACACTAGAAATTTTGCTAAAATTATATAATATCAATATTTTATATTTTTATTCTGTACAAGTTTTTATAAGTTATTGATTTTTCTTTATCATACAAAATATAGTTGCATTTTTAAAGTTAATTAGCTATAAATATTCTAAACTTTTATCTTTTTACTAGAGATATAAAATTTACTGTTTTAGAATAGGATTTTTAAAATATATGTTATATTAAACTAAAAAATTCTAAATGTATTCATTATTTTTCAACTATGTTTCAAATGTTGTCCAAACACGGAATAATACAACGTAATTTAAATATTGAGTGCAAAATTGTGACCAATTATTTATAATAACATGTTTTATAATTTCCCTACCCATTTTAGAATATATTCCAAATCATAGAATATTATTAATAACTGATTGCTGATTTTTAGTATAATTGGCATTATTTTAGCAAACAGTAAAAAAATTAAAGTAATATACAATTCACTATCGTACAGCATGATAGTATTATAGGCAAATTGATTTTAAATTTATTATAACGCTCTTAAATACAACTATCTTAGTTTATTTTGACTTACATATTTATTATAATCATATAATTATGTCCATTTACAAATATCTGAATTTTTTTAATATCGGCATAAAAATTAAACTTCGTATTTTTATTTTGATTTCTAGTATTTTACCAGTTATATTAATTGGATACTATGGATATTATTTTTCTATCCAAACATTTACTGATAATATTCGGATACAAGATAAACAAAATGTCGAAAATATTGTTATTGAAATCCAAGATTTTTTAACACAAGTTCCCGAGCATCTAATTTTTTTAGCTGAATTTTATACACTAAAGAAATTAAACAATGATGAATCTAGTAAAAAATGGTTAACCAATACTACAAGAGAATTTCAATCATTTATTGCTCATCAAAAAATTTATAACAGTTTACAAGTTATTGCTGCGGATGGCCAAGAAATATTAAATATTAATTATGCACATAATCAAGTTAATATTGTTCCAAAAGATGAGCTGTATAATAAGCAAAAATTTGATTATTTTATAAAAACTATTGATTTAAAAAAAGGTTATACAGTCAATTTACTAAATCTTAGCAAACAACAAGTAAGTTATTCCACCCCAATTATTGATAACAATAATATTACTCAAGGAATCTTAGTATTAAGTTTTAATTTCAACCACATAACAGATTATTTGCATACAGTTAAAGAAATTAGAAATGAAGTTTTTCATTATTTGTTGCTGGATCAAAATAATGAACATTTGTATCACGTTGGGGATAATTCCGAATTCCATGATCAACAGCTACAACATAATAATTTATCAAAACAAATTTATTCAGCTACCATGAATAATCAACATGGAATGATTGAAATTGACAATATTATCACTACATTCAAAAAAATTCAGTTCTCAAAAGATATTTTTTGGCTATTAATAAAACAAACTGATGAAAGTTTTACTTTTAATAAAACCCATTATTTTAAACTTATATTTTTATCTGTAATTTTATTAATTATAATATTATCATTATTTATCAGTAATTGGTTTACTAATATTTTTATAGCACCTTTACTGACAGTAAATAAACACTTGAAATTTTTAGCTCACGGCAATTTAGTTGATGACCATATTGAGTATCAAACAAATGATGAAATTGGTGAATTAATTATTTCAACTTGGCAATTAAAAAATAACTTTAAAAATACTATAGCCCAAGCCAATGCCATTGCTGCTGGTGATTATTCTAAAAAAATAACCTTACTTTCAAACCAGGATCAGTTAGGACGAGCCTTGGCAAATATGACGCTTACTTTAAATAAAATCACAACCCAAAATGAAACCCAAAATTGGTTAAAAACTGGACAAGCTGAGTTAAACGCCAAAATGAGTGGAGAACAAGATATTGGTATTTTGGCTCGAAATATTATTACTTTTATTACACCTTATTTAACAGCCCAAATTGGAATGTTATATTTAGTGGAAGAAAAACACTTAAAACTGGCTGCTAGTTATGCTTTTACCCGTCGCAAAAATTTAGCTAATAAAATTGAGTTTGGCGAAGGTTTAGTTGGACAAGCCGCTTTAGAATGTCAACCAATCCTTATTAGCCAAGTTCCAACTGATTATATTTATATTCAATCAGGCCTAGGTGAGGCAATCCCAAAAAACATCTTAGTAATGCCGTTTAAATATGAAGAAACCCTTAAAGGTATAATAGAAATAGGTTCGTTTGATGTTATAACAGATAACCAGATGGAATTTATTCAGCAAGTTATTTCTAGTATTGCTATAGCCATTAATACCTCGCAATCCCGAACTCAAATGAAGGAATTATTACAAAAGACTCAAATTCAAACGGAGGAATTGCAAAGCCAAGCTGAAGAATTACAGACTCAACAGGAAGAATTGCGACAAACTAATGAAGAACTGGAAGAACGGATGATAGATTTAGAACGTCAGAAAGATGAAATTCGTGACAAAAACTTAGTTCTAGAAGATACACAAAAAGCTATAGAAGCTAAAGCTAGAGAAGTTGAATTGGCGAGCAAATATAAATCTGAATTTCTGGCTAATATGTCACATGAATTACGTACTCCTTTGAATAGTTTGTTAATTTTAGCTCAATTATTAGCAGATAACAAAACAAATAATTTGAATCAAAAGCAAATAGAATATGCTAAAACTATTCATAGTGCTGGTGCTGATTTACTAAAATTAATTAATGATATTTTAGACTTATCTAAGGTAGAAGCTGGTAAAGTAGAAATCCAAATTGAAACCATATCGATAATTGATATTATAGAGACTATTAGCCAGAAGTTCCGCCCTTTAGCAGAAAATAAAGGTATAATTTTTCGGATTGTTATCGATGACGATGTACCAAAAATATTAAATACTGACGGTTCACGATTTAAACAAATCATTAATAATTTATTATCTAATGCTTTTAAATTTACTCATGAAGGTGAGGTGAAGTTAAGCTTAAAATATACTGATGCTAATGACACGTCTGATTTAACTGGAAATGTTTTAGTAATTAGCGTTATAGATACCGGAATTGGTATTCCAACAGATAAACAGCAATCAATATTTGGCGCATTTCAACAAGCAGATGGTACTACCAGTAGACGTTATGGCGGAACTGGACTTGGATTATCTATTTCTCGGCAGCTAGCTAAGTTATTAGGCGGAGAATTACAATTAGTTAGTGAAGAAAATAAGGGTAGTACTTTTAGTTTATATCTACCCCAAAATTCAGAAATTAACAGTCAATCTAATTATTTAGCAAAAGATATTCAAGATATAATTAATCCGGTACCTTCCGAAATAATAGTTAATAATACTTCGGAAGTCATTCCAGAAGCAGAAATTATCTTAGAAGATGCTATTCTGGATGATCGAAATACTCTAACAGAAAATGATAAATCTATTTTAATTGTTGAAGATGATCGTAAATTTTTACATATTTTGATGGACTTAGCTCAGGAAAAAGGTTTTAAATATTTAGTGGCTGAAAATGGTAATACGGGTTTGCAACTAGCTGAAAAATATAAACCTAATGCTATAATACTTGATATAGGTTTGCCTCAGGTAGACGGTTGGACAGTGATGGAAAGGTTAAAAGATAATCCTGAAACTCGGCATATTCCGGTACATTTTATGTCTGCATCTGATTTGGATATGGATGCTAAAAAAATGGGAGCCATAGGTTATTTGCATAAGCCAATTAGCATGGTGGAATTAGGAGAAGCTTTTAGAAAAATAGAGCAATTCCTAAGCAAAACTATGAAAAATCTCTTAGTAATGGCGGATAATGGACATATTACAAGTTTATTTGATGGAAGCGATGTAAAAACAACTTGTGTTAAGATTTTAGATGAGGCATTACAGCAGCTTAAAACAACATTATTTGAATGTATAATCATTGATGTAGAAGTGGCAAATGATGAAGGTGTCAAGTTACTAGAACAGTTATATGCTGATGAAAATTGGTCGCAAATACCAGTTATTATCTATGCAAATCGAGAACTTAAGCCAAATGAAGCAACCACATTAAATCATTTTTCCGAAAATTTAACTGTTAAAACAGTACGTTCTCCAGAACGTTTGTTGGATGAAGCTACTCTATTTCTCCATCAGGTAGAAGCTAACTTACCAACTGAAAAACGTAATATGTTACAAATGGTACATAATAAAGAAGCCATTTTACGTCATAAAAAAGTACTGTTAGTTGACGATGATGTACGCAATATATTTGCTTTAGCAACCATATTGGAAGAAAGAGAAATGGAAGTGGTAATTGGGCAAAATGGTCAAGAAGCCTTAGATTTGTTGGCAGAACATAAAGATATTTCTATTATTTTAATGGATATTATGATGCCAGAAATGGATGGATATGAAGCGATGAAACGGATTAGAACTCAAGAACGGCTACGTAAAATACCTATTATTGCCCTGACAGCCAAAGCAATGAAAGGTGATAAAGCTAAATGTATTGAGGCCGGGGCTAATGACTATCTATCCAAACCATTTGCAGGCGATAAATTAATATCTTTGATACGAGTCTGGTTATATCAATAGCTTACGAAAAAATTTAAATATGAATCAATATCCCTATCCAATTAAGCGAATAGGTATTATCGGTGGCGGCCAGTTAGCTCAGATGTCAGCCCAAGCCGCTAAAACTATGGGTTTTTATGTGACTATATTAGACCCAACGATTAAATGTTCAGCGAGTAATATTGCCGATGCCCAAATTATTGGTAGTTTATATGATCCAGAAAAGCTAAGAGCTTTAGCAAGTGTAAGTGACGTATTGACTTATGATATTGAACATATTGATATTACAACTTTAACAGAATTAAGTAATGAAGGTTATGCTATATATCCTTCGCCTAAAGTATTAGCAATTATTCAAGATAAATTAAAACAAAAACAATTATTTAAACAGAATAATATTCCTACAGCTAAGTTCAAAGCAGTCAATAAACTAACTTCCAAACATCTGGTAGAACTTCCCATTGTCCAAAAAGCTCGGATGGGAGGTTATGACGGTAAAGGTGTTGTAGTATTGAAAGATAATATATCCAATGCTTTACAAACTCCATCTATAATCGAAGAACTTGTTGATTTTGCTAAAGAATTAGCAATTATTGTAGCTCGCAGCATCACTGGAGAAACCGTATGTTATCCAGTTGTGGAAATGGTATTTGATGCTAAAACTAATATTTGTGATATTGTTGCAGCTCCAGCTAAAATTATTCCAGCAGTAGAACAACAAGCTCGCCAGATTGCTTTACAAGCTATTGAAGCTATTGATGGAGTTGGTGTGTTTGGAGTTGAAATGTTTCTTACTCATGATGGACAGGTATTAATCAACGAAATAGCTCCTAGACCACATAATTCTGGTCATTATACTATAGAAGCTTGTGTGACTAGTCAATTTGAACAATTAATCCGAATTATCAGTGGATTACCACTTGGTAGTACTGATTTATTAAGGCCGGCTGTTATGCTAAATTTATTAGGTGAGGCTGGTTATAGTGGCCAACCAATAATCATAGGCTTGGATGAAACATTAGCAATACCTTCTCTCGCTTTACACTGGTATGATAAAGAAATTACTCGTCCATCCAGAAAAATGGGGCATATTACCGTATTGGATGAAAGTTTAGATAAGGCTCTCACCAAAATTGACCAAGCGAAAAATATTTTAAAAATCCAAGGAAAAGAAACTATATGAAAGTTGGAATTATAATGGGAAGTGATTCCGATTTACCAGTAATGACAGAGGCTGGTAAGATATTAACTCAATTAGAAGTAACCTATGAATTAACTATTGTCTCCGCTCATAGAACTCCAGAACGCTTGTTTAACTATGCTAAGACAGCAGAAAATAGAGGGCTAGAAGTAATTATTGCTGGAGCTGGTGGTGCTGCTCATTTACCGGGAATGGTTGCTGCTATCACAGTTTTACCAGTAATAGGTGTCCCAGTAAAAACCTCTAGTTTACAAGGTCTTGACTCGCTACTATCAATTGTGCAAATGCCGGGTGGAGTACCCGTTGCTACCGTTGCCATTAATAATGCCAAAAATGCTGGTATATTAGCAGCTCAAATTATTGGAATAAAATATTCTGAAATTCGAGATAACATCAGGAAATATAAAGCTAATTTGGAAGCTATGGTAATAGAAAAAGCCGAGCAATTAGAAAAAATATAGCATATTTATTGTGAATGCTTCCATTTGGACATTTCATAATTTTTCCCCAAGATATTTAACATTATACACCTTTGTTTAGGACTACCCATAAATGCAATCACCATATAAACCAACTGTAATAATGGGTATGGGTAAAACTGGTTTAGCCTGTGCCAATTTTCTCATAAACCAAAATATTCCAATAATTATCATGGACAACCGTGCTTCACCGCCTGGATTATCCATGTTGAAGCAAAAATTTCCAGAAATACCTTATATAATTGGTAAATTTGATAGCAATCAGCTGAGTCAAGCTAACGAAATTATCATTAGTCCTGGATTGTCAAAACAAGAACCTGCTCTTGCAAAAGCGTTAGTGCTGGGAATCCCAATTATTAGTGAAATTGAGTTATTTTCCCGTTATGTTAATGCCCCTGTAGTTGCTATTACTGGTTCTAATGGTAAAAGCACTGTAACTACACTATTAGGAGAAATGGCCCAACAAGCTGGCTGGAAAGTCCAAGTTGGCGGTAATTTAGGAACTCCTGCTATTGAGTTATTATGCACTCAAGCTCCTGATATCTATATATTAGAATTATCCAGTTTTCAGTTAGAAACTACTTCCTCACTAAATCCTGCTGTTGCTGTAGTATTGAATATTAGTGAAGATCATATGGATCGTTATTCTAGTTTATCCGAATACATAGCAACTAAACAATTAATTTACCAAGGTAATGGTAAGTTTATTATAAATGCTGATGATCCGTATGCTGTTAATACACCGCAAAATTTAAGCTTTAGTTTACAGACTGATAAAGGTGATTTCAGGATAAGTAGACAAAATAATGAATTATATTTAGCTAAGGTAGAAAATGATGAAGTTATTCCTTTACTTCCAGTAGCAGAGATGTATCTACAAGGAAGTATAATGCAGGCTAACGCTTTGGCTGCATTAGCATTAGGTCATGCAATTCAATTACCTCTAGCTGCAATGTTAGATACACTTAAATCGTTTAAAGGTTTACCCCACCGTTGTGCTTGGGTAGCTAATAAACAAGGCGTGGATTTTTTTAATGATTCAAAAGGCACTAATGTTGGAGCAACAATTGCTGCAATCCAAGGTTTAGCCAGAAAATCGATTCTAATTGCTGGAGGAGAAAGTAAAGGAGCTGATTTTACTTCGCTAACTGATGTAGTAGCTAAACATTGTCATGCTGTTGTGTTGATAGGAGAAGATGCAGCATTATTAGCAAAAGTGTTATCTGTGCCAGTATATAATTCTAATAGCTTAGAAAATGCAGTGCAGCAAGCAGCAAAATTAGCAAAGTCAGGCGATGCAGTATTATTGTCTCCAGCCTGTGCAAGCTTTGATATGTTCAATAACTATGAACACCGAGGCCAAGTGTTTGAGAATGCTGTACAGAAATTATAGTTTAAGAGGGTTAATATAGTAAACTATTATCTAATAAAATCTAATAAAATATTAAATATAAATTAGTTATGAGTATTGCCATTGTTATTCACCATTTGATATGTGGTGTATAACGTTAATTTTAGTGCCAATGCTCTACCTTGGAATTTTATTTGCGTGGGTTTTGTCACGATTTTAATAATTAAATGGCAGAGCCATCTGGGATGAATACTGAGGTTAAACTTCAGCATTAGTAAACGATAAATCGTGTTGTACACCTTACCCCCGACTATCTTTATATATTATGAAGCTAGAATAGCTAAAGATAAAACTAAGTGGCAATATAAAAGAAGAAAATGTGTATTTAAGAGTTGATAAATATAAAACTTTTGATAATAATAAATTTATTCCTTTACTTCTTTTCCCTTCCATTTCTGCCCAGGGCCACCGCATTAAAATTATAATCCAAACACGAGTTTAGCCCTGTAATCATCACTCCAAATAGCCTTACGGCGTTTCTTAGCAAGGCT
>DAOUSR010000092.1 GCA_030627125.1 Thioploca sp. | reverse complement strand
TTCTGATTGTTTGGACCAAACACACAATACTTATAAAGAAAAATTAGACTCATTGCTTACTCTAAAATTTTAATCTTTTAAGGAGGTAAAAAAAGTTCAGATTGTGACCGTGTGAAGTATAACAGATAAACATGATTAAATCTTTAAAACTGATTGTCGAATCCTGTCCATTCTTCAATCTGTGTAATCATGTTCAAAACCCTAAAAATAGGAAATTATTATGCGTTATTTATTAGTAATTAGTTTAATGATGGTTAGTTTAGCAGTAATTTCAGAAACTATTCCATTGCGTTATTCCATAGATATTACTCAAGGTGAAAAGTTCTTTCCACCGGATAAAATTGAGTTGGTAAACGAACATGAGCCTAAACCCACTGAAATTGGTAAAGTATGGAAAGTCAAAGCTGGTTTATTGATGGAGCTACAGTTTACTTTACCTGATATGGAAATAGATAATTGTCATTTGGAAATTCGTGAGTATGGTATGCCTCGTAATAATGTAATAGAAACTGTTATCTTAGGTATGAATGGTGAGCGAATACAACCTTTAAATACTGTTGCACCACAGCAATCACAAACTAATTATTATGATTTGGGAAAAAAATTATCTAAGGGAAGCAATATCCTAAAAATTGCTGGTCTTAAACATGATTTAGGTATTCAGAACATAACTATTGCCTGTAAATTGTTGTTAAAAACAGATAAATATTTGTCAGACCAGAGTATTAGCTTAGTTGCTCCAAATCCAAGCCAACATATTGAATTAGGTAAAAAGTTTCCTATTACATGGAAGACTAATAATTTGCCAGAACATGCTTTGATTAACCTTGAATATTGGGATACAGATGAAAACTGGCAAACTATTATTAAAGGTGTTTCACATAATCGTGGTTATTACGATTGGGAAAAAATACCATTTGATGCCAATCCAACTGTAAAAGTTCGTATAAAATATGAAGCACATCAACCAAAATCTGGCTCTATATGTGATGTACCAGTTACTAACAAGACTCCAATGAGATTTGTATATGTTCCAGCTGGCTGTTTTAATATTGGTAGTTCTGATAATGGTGTACGAACCTGTGTTGATGGTTTTTGGATAGGAGAAACCGAGGTTACTAATAAGCAATATGAAACTAAAGCATATCAACATAAAAGTGGTGATAATTTTAGTGAAAATAACCAACCAGTGGTAAAAGTAAGTTTATTAGAAGCTCGTAAATTTGCTACAGATATTTCAAATAAAAATACATTTAGCTTGCCAACTGAAGCTCAATGGGAATATGCAGCTAGAGCAGGACAAACCACAGAGTATTTGCCAGCAGATAAAAAAGTTTGCTCATATGCAAATGTTGCGGATATTGAGTTAGCTCAAAATGATCAAATTAATCATAAGAATGAAGATTGCGAGGATGAATATATTTATACTGCTCCAGTTGGGAAATTTAAACCGAATGCCTTTGGTCTCTACGATATGATTGGCAATGTTGCTGAATGGACATGTTCCTCTTTATCATTGGGTAAAATAAATAGTTATGCTGACGCTAATAAATGTTATACCAACAGATTTGCTCCACTTTTTCGTGGTGGAAGTTGGAAAAGTTATGGAAAACAACTTAGTTTTAATAAACGTTTTTATTCTGTAACAGATTCACAGCAAGTTGGATTTCGTTTGATAAGTAAGGATGTTAAATTGTGTAAATGATAGTTAAAGAAGTAGGATTGATAGAATCAGGTAGGTCGGGTTAGTGATAATGTAACCCGACGTTTTTAAATGTCTAATTACGCTTAGTTAATCATACCTACAGTTTTTATTTAAGGAGTTAAACTATGTTTAAAGTATTAATATTAAGTATTTTTATATCCACTTCTGTATTTGCAGGAGTAATTCCAGAATGGCAAAGTTTGCCTAATAAAATTAACCCAAACTCGTTAGACCAATTTATTGCTGTTTATCCACAATCTGAGGCAGTTCCAATAGCTTTTACTTTGCGTTATCAAATTGTGCAAGGTGTAGGAAAAGCTCAAGGAGTTGCTGCAATTCCTTATTATCATGATTTTATTGTTAAATATCGTGATACAACAGCAGCTTACCAATCTATGTATGAATTGTTTGAATTGTATAAAAAACGTGCAACTGGACAACAAAATATAGATGCTAAGTTAGCAACTTATCTTGAGTTTATGTTTTTGTATCCTAATACAGAAATTGCATTAGTCGCTAAACGTATGGCTGAACAGACTGCCTTTGAAAAGGTTGCTAAAATTGATACTTCAGCTGCTTATGAAGATTTTATCCAATTATTTCCTAATGCTCCTCAAGTTTTGGTGGCTGAAGAGTTGGCTACTGATAGAGCTATTAAGTATGAAGAAAGTTCTAAAAGTAAAGCACGAGTAAATAAATTATGTACTTATCTTGGTGAATTGGGTAATAAACTATTAAGTGCAAAAGATACTGATTCATCTTTACATCGTCATTTTAATCGCCTAAAAAAAGTTATATTAACTAATTATGCAACTTATAATAATGCTTCCTGTGTGAGAAAAGAAGAACATCATCAAGAAAAAATGGCCGCATTAAATAGGATTGAAAAAACAATTAAAACTGGAAATGCTAAATTAATTAAAGTATTTAAAGAGGAATCTGAAAAAACCAGACAAGTTTTGAGAGCTGGATTTAAACAACTACATTTGGATAATGTTAATGCTCAACAGAGTTTAGATACCATTATCAATGGCGTTAAGATATTACATGAACATTTAGTGGAAGTTAATACTAATTTGCGTGGTATTCGGGTTGATGTGCAGAAAGTTGGTGAATATATAAAGGAAAGCAATAAAAAGTTAGATGTACTTCATAGAGATTTACAGCAAGTTCATAAATCAATTGTGAAATTTAACCAAGATTTTAATCAAGGAATGCTATTCAAATTCGGTTATTAAAAGGTGTTAAAGATAGTTTGAATAGTGGCTTTAAAACGTTAGAACAAAGTGGTAAAGAAAATACTCAAGCAATTATTGCTAGTCAAACTGTAATTAAGGATGCAATAACTAACCAAACTCAGGTTATTTATGATAGCACTGATCGTATTGTTGCTGAAAATAAAGCTACACGAGCAGAAATAACAAAGTTTGGAAATACTGTTGAAGAATATCTTGATGCTTCTGAAAAACCTAAAGATTGCACTAATTTTTGTCGACTAGGTATTAGTGGAGTTGTAGGAACTTTAAAAGGAGCTGTAGAAACTACTGTTGGTTTCTTAGAAACAATGGGATGTGTGGTTACTGCTGGTATTTTTTGTGGTTGGTGGGATTAATAAGTTTTTCTTATTCCCAACGTTTTCGTTGGGAATACATACCGTGACGTTCCAGCGTCACACAATTATGGAGATTTAATATGAAAATATTTTTGGTTTTATTAGTTTTAACAATGCCAGTAATGGCTGTGGAAGATGTTTGTGATGTCGAGAAAAATGATTTGCAAACTTGCCTTAAAAACATAAACAACAAGTTTAAACAACTTGATGGATTAGTTGCCCATTATCCATTTGATGACAATGCTAATGATGTTAGTGGGAATGGGAATCATGGGAAAGAGCATGGTGGTTTGAAATATGTCACTGGTAAAATTGGACAGGCTGCACAGTTTGATGGAATTGATGATTATATATCTCTTCCTTCACAGGATTTTTTAGGAAATAAGCCTAATTGGACTTTTAGTGCATTCGTTAAATTAAAAGATAAACCAGCCCATTCAATTTATGGAGAATACGGTAAAGATGCTGTAACACGAAACTTTATACTTTACCATGCTAGAGAAAATGGAATTGTATTTAATAATTACCCTCCTTCTGGCAGTGAAAAAGAAATTGCCCCCGTTTCATTAAACTCATGGCATTTTATTACTGTAGTTCGCAATAGTGATATTCTTAAAATTTATATTGATGGTTCTTTAAAAGACAAGAGAGATTATGAACATTATTCAGGAGATAAACCTTCTAATGCAGCTATTGGAAGTAGATTAACTGAAAATAATATATATAATTCTGGTTATTCCACCGACGGATTAATTGATGATGTCCGTATCTACAACCGTGCCTTATCAGATTCCGAAATTCAATCACTTTTCAATTTAAAATAGGAACTTATTTAACGTAACTGATTAAAATAACTCAGAATGAGAACCACAACGAGCTAATTTAAGAACTTTATCATCGACTGCATAAATTAGTATAAAATCAGGCTGAATATGACAGTCCCAATGTGGTTTCCAATTCCCAATTAATTGATGAGGTAAATATTCTGGAGGTAATTCACCATTTTTACTTAAAATATCAACGATATAAAATAGTTTTTCTATGTTAAATTTAGAATTTCTTTTGACTTTTTTTAAGTCTTTTTTGAACTGTTTGGTAACTTTAAGTATCCTCATAGTTTCGTCAAATCAAAGATTTCCTCTAAATCCTCATCATTCATAGCATCTATTGTCGTTTGGTTAGGTATATATAATTCTACTGGAAATGAATGTTGTAATACTATTTGTCTAAATAAAATATGGACTGCATCCGATGAAGTCATACCAATATCAGATAAAACTTTTTCAGCTTGATATTTAATATTTGGTTCAATTTTTATTTTTAAAACTTCGGTTTTCATAATTATGCCTATTTAGATATATTTTATATTGTAGCATATTTTCCTTGTCCTCAACGTATGAGAATACATACCATGACGCTTCAGCGTCACACATTTTAATTATGGAGATTTAACATGAAAATGTTTTTAGCTTTATCAGTTTTAACGATGCCAGTAATGGCTGATGTTTGTAATGTAGAGAAAGATGACCTGCAAACTTGTCTTGCCAATATGAATCAACAGATTCAAGAACAGCAGAAAACGATTACTGCGTTGATGGATGTGGTTCGTGTTTCGGAGGATGGTAATGTTGAATTAAAAACGGAACAAGTGAAGAGGGATAACTATTACTATGATAAAGCTCCGGGATTAAAAATCACAGCTAGGCACTCTCAAATGGTTTTAAAAATGAGTGAAGATAACCCTGATAGCGAAAATGGTGGAAGTGCCGGTTTTAATATGATAGATGGAAATGATAGGTTTTTAGGTGGAATTGCTTATAATAAAGGTAAATTTTCATGGAATTATGATGCTTTTGGTGGAGCAAGTTTTGAAGATGAAAGTATTCATATTCGTACTGGTGATACAAATGGAGGCATTGTTTTTGGTGTTGGTAATAATGCTGAAAACAAAGATAGAATTGCCATGTATGTAAAATCGAATGGCAATGTTGGTATTGGTACCACAACTCCTGAAGGTCCATTACATGTAAAAACAACAGAGAAAAAAAACTCTTTTAGTGATGGAATAGGTTTTTTAAAAGGAACTGGTGGTAATGATTATCAACTGCAAATTAATGCTGTTGGAGGAGTTCCTCATATTGATTTTTCACAAACCGCTAATGAAGATTATGATATGCGTTTAGCCGTCTATACTAAAAATGAGTTAGTAGTTCAAGGTGGTGATCTTGTTGTGAGAGATAATATCAAAGCAAAAAATCACACATCAACTTCCGACCAACGCTTAAAACAAAACATAGAACCATTAGCAAGTTCTCTATCCAAACTTACCCAACTACGTGGAGTCAGCTTCAAATGGAAAGATGACCCACAAGATAATCAAATCGGCCTAGTCGCCCAAGAAGTCGAAAAAATACTCCCAGAAATAGTATCCACCGACTCCAAAGGCTACAAATCCATAGCCTATGGAAAACTAACTGCAGTCCTACTCGAAGCCATCAAAGAGCTACAATCACAAGTTGATGAGCTTAAACAGAAATAAAAACAGACCTGGTCTTAAAGGAAATATACTATGCGTTTATTTATTCTATTAATTATATGTTATCCATTATATGCAATGGGTGTTAAATCAAGTATTTCTCAGCAAGCATGGGAAGCAATGCCCAATAAAACTGTTCCTGAATTTTTGGATTCTATAATTATCACTTATCCACAATCTGACGAATCTGTGATAGCTTTCAATGTACGTTTTCGTGGAGTACAAGCAAGTAAATCTATTCCAAAGTATCATGATTTTATTACTAGATATTCTGGTACATTAGCTGCCGAACAAGCTATATTAGCCAAATTACACATTGAAAAGTTGGCTTTTGAATTATTTGTGCAATTGAATGAAGTAAAAAGATATGATGATTTTGCCGAAATATTCCCAATGTCAGTACAAATTGCAGCAATAGAAACACTTGCTAATAAAAAAGCCCTTGCAGTCGCAGATTCTAAATTAGAAGCTCTGCTTGTTAATTCCAAAGAAGATTCTCAAGAACTTATTCAAAAGCGTAATAATAGTTTAGCAGCCAAAATGGAAGCAAATTCTGCTGATAAAAAGCTAGTAGAACGTTATTGCTATATATTGGGAAATACCAAATATACCACTGATAAAAATCAGAATGACCATGAAAGTCAAGATGCTATTGAAAGATGTTATGAAGAAAAATATCATCAAGCAGAATATGAAGGATATTCTAATATACAACAAGCAGTTAAATATACTAAAGATTTATTTAGTAAAACTATACAAGAGGAATCTGCTAAAACAAATAAAATGTTGCGTGATAATTTTAAAAATTTACATTTAGATAATTTACAAACTGTTACTAAATTGGATGACTTACAACAACATTTTGATAAATTACATACTGATTTTGTGGAAACTAATGAGAATTTAGTTAAGATTTATCAGAATTTTACAGATGTAAAAAATGTAATTGCTAAAACCAATGAAAAACTTGCATTGTTGCATCAAGATTTTAAGCAAATACATATAAGTATAGTTAAATTAAATCAGGAAATGAATCAAAATGTTAAACCATATATATTGCAAGAAATTATATCGGTAACTCAAAAAATGCCTCAAACTCAAATTCTAAATTCAAAAGCAATTGTAGATGCACAAAATGCTACCAAAAAAGCTATTGGCTACAAAACTATGGCAATGACTTATAGTACCGAAAGAATATTATTTGCTGAACGACAACAGCGTGAATATATTAGCCAATTTATTGAACAGGTTATTGATGCAATAAAACCGGGGCAAGGATGTGGTGATGAAGGTAGAAAAGTTCCTGATAGTTGGGGAGATGCTAATTTTTATCCAGCTTGTCAAGCTCATGATAAATGTTATGAATGTGGTGGTGGTGAAAGTCAAAGATATTGTGATGATAAATTTGATCAAACTTTGACAAAAGAATGTAACAGTCTTTATTTTGGTGTAATTCCATGTAAAACGGCAGCTAGTTTGTATTATCTTGGAACTACTATTGGTGGTAAAAAAGCTTGGAAAGAAGCACGAAAAAATTGTATTTAACTTAATTGGAGATTTAACATGAAAATATTTTTAGCTTTATTAGTTTTAACAATGCCAGTAATGGCTGTGGAAGATGTTTGTAATCCTGAATTAGAAACAGGTAGTTTGGATTTGTGTTTGGAGCAGCTAGTTCAACAAAATAAGGAACAGCAGAAAAGAATCCAAGAATTAGAATTAAGAAATGGATTAATTGCTCATTATCCGTTTGATGGCAATGCTAATGATGTTAGTGGGAACGGGAATCATGGAGAAGTACATGGTGCTACCTTTACTAAGGATAGGTTTGGAAATGCTGATAGTGCCTATAGTTTTGATAATGCTTATATTCAAACGAAGCATCAAATATCTATAAATAAATGGAATCACATCGTTGGAGTATGGAGAAAAAATGGAAGCAATATTAATGTCAAAATGTATGTGAATAGTAAATTAGTCGGTAAAAATACTAGTGGTTTAATGATAGGCAAAGATACATATTCAATAATTGGAATGAATTCTTAGGAAGAAGCATATAATGGAACTTTTGACGACATCCGTATCTACAACCGTGCCTTATCAGCTTCAGAAATTCAATTACTTTACAATTTAAAATAGGAAATCATTTAACGTAACTAATTTTCTCGTTTCCAACGTCCTCGTTGTGAATATGTACTTAAAACGCAGCAACCTTAAAGTATAAAGAATGATATTGGTACGTTAAAAATTTAAAATTAAAAGTTAGTCCTAGTCAGATTTAATCCAAACATTAAATGTCAAAAATAACTTTAAAATACAAATTTTTGCAAGATAAATCTTGCACTCCATCTTTAATATATATTTAAGAAGTTAGGACTTACTCATTGATAAAATAATTGTTTTATGAATTTGTTAAACTACAAATAGTTATAAAAAAAACCACACCAATCATTAATTTGCATATAAAAAATATTTATAAGATACTGTAATTTACGTGAAAACGGGAATCCAGAAATCATTTAGACTCCTAAATTCCCATCCTTTTCATAGGGATATGCTTTCGTGTGAATGACAATTAATTTATATTTTATAACTATATAATTTTAATGAAATTAATACTTTATTATGTTTATCAATGCGTAAGTCCTATATTTAATGATTATTACATTTTCTCTTTTCGCAATAAATTTTGTAATTTAGTTCGTGATTGAGCAGTATTCATTGCTATTCCAATATGTGGCATCACTTGCTCAACAAATTCTAATTGAGTATCAGATATTTCTTGCAGAGAAGCTATTTCTATTACCCCACTTAGTTCGTCTTCATAAAAAAACGGTATTACTGAAATATTCCTAGGTACAGACTCTCCGATTCCAGATTGAACTTTGATGTAATCCTCTGGAGCTTGGGTAATCACAATACTCTGTCTTTCTAATGCCGCTTGACCCACTAAGCCCTCTCCAAATTCAAATTCATTAGCAAGTTGTTTACGTTTAGTATAAGCGTAAGTAGCAAATAATTTTAATCGATTGGTTGCGGTAACTAAATATAACGTTCCAACTTGAACATTCTCTAAATAAGTACACAGAAAAGTAATTATATTACGGGCTAATTCTTCAATTCCTTGTGTTCCACTCATTTGCTCATTTAATTTAGTTTGTCCTGTTTTCAGCCAATCTTGCTTCGCATTTTTAGCAGTCAATTCTTGTAGTCTACAGGTAATTTCCACAGACTGGTTAGTAGTCTCTCCCAATGTTCGCATAAAACCAGATAATTTAGCAGTATCAACCCGTTTCATTACATCACCATTTTGCACTGCTGTAACCGTATTTTGAATATCGTCTATCATATCTCTCATAGATTTAGATATTTCCATCACTGCTCGTTGTATCATACCAATTTCATCCTGACGATGAGTTTTACACATTTTAAAATCTAAGTTTCCATTAGCTATTTGTTTCATAGCCATCGATACTTTAGAAATGAGCTTACCCGTCATTTGACCAATTATAAAAAATATGATAGAAATTACTAATAAAACGATAATAGCCGTATTTAAGATAATTTTTTTAGTTTTTTCAATCGCTTTTAAATAATCGGTTCGATCAATAATTACTGATAAAACAGCGATAACTTTTTTAGAAAAATCAGTAAAAATATCAGAGTAAACTATTACTGGTTTATTATTAATAATTTTATGAGCAATAGACCGTTTATTATTAGTTAATATACTATTTAACTCATCATTATCAATTAAATAAAGCTTATTTTCTGACTCAAGTGGAGATTCAAAGGTACGGGCAAAATTAAAAAACTTAGTTTCCTCTCCTTCCTCAGGTTGTTTAGCAACATATAGTGCAAAATCAATTCCATACTCAGCTTTCAAAAAATCAGTATTAAATTTCATTCCAAATTCAACTGAGCCAGTATGTTCTTGCTGATAAAACATAGGTATTACAGCTAAAATAGATAAACCATCAGTTTCTCTAGTAAAGCCTTTTTGAGCTCTTTGACTAACATTGGTAGTAACAACAATTTTTCTATTACTTAAATCATCGCCATAATTTTCTGGTTGATGTAACCGTAAAAAGGAAACTGCATTAGAGTATTGCCCAGCAGTTTCACCTTTTTCTACTAAACCAGGTAAATGAAAATGAAATTTTTTAAGAGCATATTTTTTTTGCATAACTTCAAAAGATGGCATTAATAATTTTCGCAATTCTTCTCGTTGCCGTTTAGCAAAAGTTTCTTGAACTGCTGGTATATTTGCCAATAAAGCACTGAAAGCTTCAGCTTTTTTGGTCTCATTCAACATTTGATTTAAGATAACCCTATGTTGAGCTTTCATTTCTTTTTCTTCTGCAATATCATATAATTGACTCATTTCATTATAAGACAAATATGAAAACAGGCCTATCAATATACTGCATAGTCCAATTGCATTGAATGTTAATTTAGTTCCAATATTCATATTAAATTAATTGTGGCAAATTTTAATTTTATTAATAATTATTTAGCAAGTTAGTATAAATAAATCTAAAATTGATAACATACAACTTATAGTAGTTAAATTTAAATTATCTGCAAATTTTGGGCTATTTAAATTAAAGATACTGTTTTATCAAGTTAAATTATTAAAAAATAACAATTAAATAATCAATAAATTATATATATTTATAAGTTAGATTAGACAAATGCTTTATATTGATTTATTATATTGCGAATTACTAATTAAGTATAGTTTTATGTATATTGAAAAAATTATAATTATATATTTACCATAATTTAATCCAAATATCTAATGCAAATTTACTCTATCAAAATTGAAAATCAGAGTGTAGATAGCCATACCATATCAGTTACTCTATTACAAGCTTTATTATCTGTTCTTATTGAAGGTAGTAAAGGAGCTTTACGACTACGTACTGAAGGTAGGAGTATGGTACGTGGAGCTCCTCCTCAATGGATAAAATCTGCCACTACTTTTTCTATGGCGTTCAAAGATAAACAATTACAAATTGGTTCGCCCACTTTACATGAATCTGTACCAGAATTATTTCATGAAAAAATGGAAGAGCTACGTCCAGAATGCACTGCTATTGACTATTTTCAAGAAAGTCTGAGTTCTGTATTAAATAATGAATTGGACGATTCTCTGTATGATAAAGCACTATTAGATTTATTGCAGGGATTTCGCCATACATTTTATCAAGGTGCAGATTCAATACATTTTCTAACTGGTAATGGACCAGAAATTACTTTAGAAACTATGAATGTTTTTAAAGAATTAGCAGATAAAATTCCACCATCACGCCGAGTAAAGATGGCTGGTCGATTAGATGAAGTTAGATCAAATGATCGAACTTTTAAACTAATAACCACCCCAAATAATGTTACTGTCAAAGGAATTACTCAACCAATGACTCAAAAAGAAGTCCAGGCTTTGCTGGGTAAAGAAGTAATAATTTCAGGTATAGCTTTTTATACCACTAGTGGAAGAACCCTTAGAATTGAAACAGATCAAATATCATTAGCAAATGCTCGTGAGGAATATGAGAGAGTAATTCGTGAAATGTAGTTATAGGTCTTTAATTTCATAGCGATTAATATAATGCAAACTTATCAAATAGAAATTGAAACCATAAATGCAGATTACCAAATGATATCTGTAACATTACTGCAATCATTGCTATGGGTTATTACTGAAGGTAGTAAAGGAGCTTTAAGATTGCGTACTGAAGGACGTAGTACTGTGCGTGGTGCTCCTCCACAATGGATTAAATATGCTACTAATTTTTCTATAGCATTTAAAGATAAAAAGTTATACGTTCAATCCCCTTCTTTGTATGAGATAGCCCCAGAATTATTCCAACATGCTGATGAATTTGCAGAATTAAATCCAGAACGAACTAGTTTAGATTATTTTCAAGACAGTTTGGCCACTGCGGTTTTGAGTTCTCAGTTTACTCAGCAAGAAAGGGAAGCAAATTATATGCTGGATTCGTTATATGATAAAGCATTATTAGAAGTGTTTTATGGCTTTTATAAAGTTTTTCAAGAAGGAGCTAAATCCATTCGATTTCTTAATGGTAATGGGATTCAGATGACTCCAGATTCTATTTCTACTTTCCGTAACTTAAAATCTATCGTGCCGTTTCCATGCCAAATTAAAATTGTTGGAATACTTGAGTCAGTTAGAAATTATGACAAAACTTTTAGTTTGATAACAAATAGTTATATACTTAAAGGAGTATCTAAACACATGCTGCCAAAAGAAACTCAAGACTTAGTGGGTAAAGAAGTATTGGTTGCTGGAACTGCCTATTTTACTTCAACTGGAAAAGCTTTAAGAATCGAAGCTGAACAGATAAATATCCCAAAAGAACATGAAAAAAACTTGTGGAGAAAATTGCCGTTACCAATGTCATATGGTAATTATTGATTAGAAAAATTTGGTTTGGAAGAATTCTTGTAATTTCTCATTATCCACAGGTAAAGAAAAAATAGTTTATAATGTGAATTAAGAGCTATTGTTTTAAAAATCAAATAATTAAAATCGTAATTTTAGAGATTTTTA
>DAOUSR010000191.1 GCA_030627125.1 Thioploca sp. | reverse complement strand
CAATCCCTTGTGGTTGCCCTAACCATTAAATTAAAGGCAAAGGATTTGCCCCTATAATAATTTTTAAAATAGGGCAACCACAAGGGATTGCCCCTACCTAATGGATTTGTAGGGGTAATCTACCCTATCATAAATGTAAACAATATAACTATTTAACAATGGAAGATACTTTAAAACGATTGCTTATCGTAGAAACTGAAGCAGAACAATTAGTTGCTAAATCTAAAATAGAAAAGAACATATTGTTAAACAAGCTTTAACTGAAGCTCATCAGGCGGAACAACTATTTAAAGTTAAGATTCCAGATATACATGCTAGACTTATGCAAAAAGCCGAAGAACGTGCTATACAAAGTATTTCAGAGCTTAATAAGCGTTATGAGGAACGTAAATCTAAATTAACTGAGTTGGCTACTGATAATCACCAAAAAGTTTTAGAGGCAGCAGTACAAATAATTACTCAGGTAAAAACTGATGGATAATTATGCTTATCTTAATGCTAGAGTCTCCATTTTAGCTAGTAATTTATTATCTGCTGCTGAATTTACCAAATTATTAGAACAAGATTCATTTTCTTTACCAAATGACGCATTAAATAAACTGCTTAATGATGATAAGATTAGTTCTACCTTGATAGAACAAGCTTGGTTAATGCACATTTTGGCAGAATTTCAAATATTGCTACGTCCTTTAGCAACTGATGCACGTAATTTATTGCTATATTGGTTTCGGAAATGCGATATAGCAAATCTTAAAACTATCGTGCGTGGTAAAATTGCTGGTTTAGAAGCTAATACTATTTCCCAACAGCTATTAGAATTGGGGGCCACTTACTGCCTTACCTATTGATAAATTATTACAGTCTGAAGATATTGGCGAATTATTACGTCGATTAGAGCATAGCCATTATAGCAATATTGCCAAACAAACTAGGCGAGTATTTGAGAAAGAACACCAATTATATTCATTAGATGCTGCGATTGACCGACATTATATGTTAGGATTTATTCGACAGGTTATGGACTTAAATAATGTGCAACGCAAACATATACTACCGTTAACAAGTATTTTTATAGATCGATTTAACTTGTTATGGTTGTTACGTTACCGGTTTGCTTACAACTTATCAGCAGCCGAAACCTATTATTTATTAATCCCTACTTCTTTCTGGCTTAATCGTACCTTGTTACAAAAATTGGTTGAATTGGATTCATTGGAAGAAGTTTTAGAGCATTTACCAGAGCCTTTTTATAGTTTATTAGCTGGAGCTGAAAGTACTTTTGTAATTGATCAAAGACTTATTAAAGAAATTCGTAAAGTAGCAGAAATAACTATTAAATTACATAGTTTTACTCTGGCAAAAGTATTTGCTTATATATTATTACGTGAAATGGAAATGCGTAGAGTAATGGCGATTGTAAAAGGTAAAAGATTGAATTTAAATAAGAAAATTATATTGGAAGTAGCTGAATATGCTCCTGTTATATAAATACTAGTAAAATATTGACTTTCTATATAATACTATAGTAAAGTCATTGTGAAATTAACTACTTTCCCAATTTAAACAGGAGTGATTTATGAAGAAATGGTATTATTTAATATTATTTTTAGTAGCATTTACTGGATGTGCCAGCAAACCAGAAGTAATTACATCTAAAGCTGATAGACCTACCGCAAAAACACCACCACCATTGTTTGGTCAAAATACTCAACCTACCAATATTCCGACAGGTATGAATATTGGTACAGAACCAACTTCTACTAATGATGCAAACGAAGCCCCAGAAGAAAAAACCATTTACTTTGGTTATAATATGAGTAATATCAAAATATCTGCTAAAATTATACTCAAAAAGCATGCTAATTATTTACTTGAAAATCACAATATAACTGTCCGTTTAGAAGGCCATGCTGATGAACGTGGTTCAACAGAATACAATTTAGCTTTAGGCGAACAACGGTCAGAGACTGCTAAAAAGATATTAATGAATTTAGGAGTCTCAGGAAATCAAATAGAGAGCTTGAGTTATGGTGAAGAACGGCCAATATTATTTGGGCATGGAGAAGAATCTTGGCAACTTAACCGTAGAGTTGAATTAGTTTACGATTAGATTGCGATTCTTGATGGATATTTAGCTTATATCCTCTAATGCTTCCCAACGTTTATACATGGTTTTTAAATCAGCATTGATTGTTTTCATCCGTTCAAAAGTTTGATTTTTTACCTGTTCCCGCTTATGGAATTCAGGATCACTAATTAAAATTTGTAACTCAGCTAATTCAGCCTCCAAAGCTTCAATTTGGTTTGGTAATTTAGCTAATTCTCGCTGTTCGTTATAATTCATTTTGCGAGTTTTAGAATCAATCTGTTTTGGAGCTGAAGATTTTTTCTGGGTTGTAGATGACTTAGCAGGTTGAGAACGTTGACGTAACCAATCTTCATAGCCACCAATATATTCCTTAACTTTACCTTTGCTTTCAAATACAATAGTAGAAGTAACTACGTTATCTAAAAATTTACGATCGTGGCTAACCAATAATAAGGTTCCAGCATAATTAGCTAACAAATCTTCTAATAATTCCAAGGATTCTATATCTAAATCATTAGTTGGCTCATCCAATACTAATAAATTAGCTGGTTTAGTGAATAACCGAGCTAATAATAACCGATTACGTTCTCCACCAGAAAGCGATTTTACAGGTGAACGAGCTCTTGCTGGAGCGAATAAAAAATCCCCTAAATATGACATCACATGTTTATTTTTGCCATTGATAGTTAATATATCCTGGCCTTCGCTTACTGCATCTACGACTGTTGATTCTGGATTAAGTTGAGTTCGTAATTGGTCAAAATAGGCAATACTAAGTTTAGTACCATGTTTAACAGCACCACTATCTGGCTCCAATTCTCCAAGCAACATTTTAAGCAATGTGGTTTTACCAGTTCCATTAGCTCCGATTAATCCGACTCGATCCCCACGCAGAATAGTAGTAGAAAAATTTTTAACTAACAGATTATCTTGATAACTTTTATTAATTTTCTCAGCTTCGATGACAATCTTGCCCGATAATTCACCACTGTCAAGATTGAGGCGAATATTACCAATTTGATTGCGTCGTTGGGCTCGTTCAGTCCGTAATTTTTGTAAAGTGCGGACTCGACCTTGGTTACGGGTACGGCGAGCTTTAACGCCCTGTCTAATCCAAACTTCTTCTTTAGCTAAATTTTTATCAAACTTTGCCGCTCGAACAGACTCTGCTTCTAAGTTAGCTTCTTTGGTACGCAGATAAACAGCATAATTACCTGGATAACTGGTTAATTTGCCACGATCAAGTTCAATAATTCGGGTGGAAATACGTTGCATAAATTGGCGATCATGACTAACAAATAGTATGCTACCATTGAAATCTAACAACATATCTTCCAACCAACTTATAGCCTCAATATCCAAATGATTAGTCGGTTCATCTAGTAATAATAGGTTTGGTTCTGTTACTAAAATTTGAGCTAGAGCTACTCGACGCCGCCAACCCCCTGATAATTCAGATAAAGGCTGATCTGTTGGTAAGTTTAATTTTGATAAGATAGTTTCTACTCGTTGTTCCAATCGCCAGCCATCTTCTGCTTCTAAACGATGTTGAACTCGTTCTAATTTTGGTAATAGTTTATCATCATTGGCGACCCGTTGTACTAAATCATGATATTCTTCGACTAGTTCTCCTAGCTTGCCTAAACCTTTAGAAACAGCGTGGAATACAGTTTCATCTGGATGGAAGTTATGTTCTTGATTAAGCAAAGTTATTTTATAACCGGAACGTATTTCTAGTTTGCCAGAATCAGCTAAAATTTGGTTGCTGATAATTTTTAGTAAAGTTGATTTACCTTCACCATTACGTCCTATCAAACAAACCCGTTCTCCATTTTCTATACGTAAATTCACA
Source organism: Thioploca sp. (assembly GCA_030627125.1). GTDB lineage: Bacteria > Pseudomonadota > Gammaproteobacteria > Beggiatoales > Beggiatoaceae > DRQV01. The sequence goes on along the minus strand of DAOUSR010000191.1, from coordinate 2,045 downwards.
CCATCTAACAAAGTAACATGGCCAAAAGCTATGCTAATATTGTCTAAATTAAACATTATACAATCCAAATTTCAAAAATTATTAATCGTATCATATCACATGATTGCAATAGTATTTTTGGAATAGTTTTGGTAATTTAATTCATTTGTTTTTTTTATTTTTTGATTTATACATTCCAGAATCAGCAATATTAATCAATTCATCTGGAGAAAGTTGTTGTTTATCATGTTGAAATTCAGCGAATCCAAAACTAAAATCAATTGGTTGATTATGGATTTTTTTACTGTTAAGTTGCTGTACGATCCTGTTGATCAAATTATTAAATTGTTGGAGTTGGATTTTTGGGAATATCAGTAAAAATTCATCGCCTCCCATACGAAATATATAATCGCAGGTTCTGGTAATTTGTTTAAGAGCTTCTACTACTGTATTGATTAAAAAATCACCTTCAGCATGACCATAAGTATCATTAATTATTTTTAAATTATCTATATCTATATAACAAATAACAAAATTTTCTTTAGTTCTGTTAGAAGTTTCAATTTGTTTGGTTATAATTTCATAGGCAAATCGGCGATTAAATACCCCGGTCATTTCATCGGTGATTGATACTTGCATCAATTTTTCTAAAGCTTCTTTTAATTTTATATGGACATTTATCCTAGCTAAAACTTCCTCAGTAATAAATGGCTTAGTTATGTAGTCAACTCCACCAATCGCAAAGGCTTTCAATTTATCCTTAATTTCCGATAATGCAGTAATAAATATAATAGGAATGTCTTTAGTAGATTTTTGAGCTTTAAATCGCCGACAAACTTCTATACCATCCATGTCTGGCATCATAATATCCAATAAAATTAAGTCTGGAGATTTTTTTTGCACAAATTCAATAGCTTTTTCTCCATTTTGAGCTGCTGCTGGCTTATAACCATGTTCTTTCAACATACTCCCTAAAACTTGTAAATTTTGTGGGTTATCATCGACAATTAAAATTAAAGGTGTTTTACTCATAGCATGTAAAATCATACATAATATAAACTTTGTTTAAACTCTTGCTTTAAACCGCCAAACCTACGGAAAAAGTAAAATTTGCTGCCTATGTTTTCTTCACTTTCCACCCATATTGAACCACCATGTTTATCAATAAGTTCTTTACACAGTATTAAACCTAAACCAGTTCCACAGTTAGTCCCAATAGTTTTATAGTAACCGTCAACCCTGTTGGGAAACTTGTTGGATAACTTTAATATCTTTCTTTCCAGAAGCATCAATATTCATATTTACCATTAATTCTTCTGAAAATCCTAATAATACATTAAATAAATCTTTTAGATCATGAGTGATAATGGAAAAAATTTTATCTTTAGTAGCATTAACTTGTTTTAATTCAGCATTTTTTTGATTGAGTTTCATTTTTGCTGTTTTAAGCTCAATGTGTGTATTTACTCGAGTAATCAATTCTTTGCTATTAAATAATTTTGTTTTAATATTTTACATACTGTAAAACCATCTATCCCTGGCATCATGACATCCAATAAGGTCTGGCAATTTCTTTTTTATAAAATTTAATGCTTGTTCACCACTTTGAGCTAGTGCAGTTTTATATTTATATTTATCTAGAATATTACCAAGTATTTGTAAATTTAAAGGCATGTCATCTACAATTAAAATTAATGCTTGTTCACTCATTTTAGTTTTTTCTACAGTAAATTTAATATTGTATCAGCTTCTTATATTACGGTCAATTCAAGCTCTCCCGCTAAAAAACGTGAAGTGAACATGAAAGAAAAAGTCCGCACTAATACCTAGGCAGCGAAGCCTATAAACATGTAATAATTTTATAATACCTTAATGCCAGATAGCCCAGACACAACTAAGCGGTTAATCGTTCACGCAGATAAGTATCGATTGTGTCTATACCATAGTAGGACTTACGCATTGACAAAAGTATTATAATATGAATCAGTCAAATAAACCAGAAAAAGAATCAAATGAGAGAAATAAGTCGTCCATCAACAGCAATACCTTATCCATGTATATATCAT
>DAOUSR010000208.1 GCA_030627125.1 Thioploca sp. | reverse complement strand
TTTGTCTTTAAGGTCTTTAATTCAATCCAAAGGACGTTGGCAACAATTTTGGAATAAAATTCAACAATATCGCACTCAGGCCTTTATATAATACATCTTGGGTAATCTACACCCTTTTTATTTTAAATAAAGGTAACAAGGTATGGATATTGCTTGCTATAGAAACAAGCGAAATTGTTGGTGTATATATTGGCAATCGTGATGCAAAAGGATTATGGGATTCATTACCACCAGTTTACCGCCAATGTGCTGTTGCATTTACAGATTTCTGGAAATTATACGATGCTATTTTCCCAAAGAAACGTCATAAATCCGTTGGAAAAGAAACTGGACTTACCAATCGCATTGAACGCTCGTACCATGAGACAACGTATCTCTCGTTTGGTTAGAAAAACCCTTTCATTTTCTAAAAAGCTTGCAAATCATGTTGGAGAAATTTGGTTTATCATTATAATGCTAATTGTACTTGATTTTTGCAACGCTATTTTTTATACCACTACTTTATTTAGGACTACCAAGAATTGAATAGTTCTAAGGAACATGGATATTACGTGAACATTATGAAATCTTGGCGAAACTCCACTTAATGATGGGCAACAATTTTTCCTTAACGCAACAAACTTTCTAAAGAATAACCTTCTCGTTTCAATATATCACGTAGACGTTTCATAGCTGTCATTTGAATTTGACGAACTCTTTCCCTAGTAAGACCAAGTTCTTCTCCAATTTCTTCTAAAGTATATTCTCTTTCAGTACCGATACCAAATCGCCTTTGTATTACAATTTGTTGTTTTTCATTAAGACGAGACAACCAAAATTTTACATGTGTAACAATATCAGAATCTTGCAGCATTAACATTGGATCAAGATTAAATTCATCAGCAATACTATCAACCAAAGATTTTTCAGAATCATTATTACGTTGGCCATCCATAGATATAGCTCGTTCATTCCATTTAAGCAGTTTTTCAATATCTTCAGGACTTTTATTCAATGCTTTGCCAATTTCTTCAGAGGTTGGTTCATGAGATGAGCTTTTTGATAAAGTGTAGGTAACTTGTAAACAAGCATTGATGTCTTTTAAGATATGAATAGGCAAACGGATAGTACGATTTTGATTCATAATCGCTCGTTCAATTGATTGCCTAATCCACCAAGTTGCGTATGTCGAAAAGCGAAACCCTCTTTCTGGATCAAATTTAACTACAGCACGCATCAAACCAATATTACCTTCTTCGATTAAATCAAGTAAGGCCAAACCTCTCCTGAGATAGTGCCGAGCAATTTTAACTACTAGACGTAAATTAGCCCGAATCATTTTATCTCGAGCTACATCATTGCCTTTTTGGACTAGTCGAGCATACTTAACTTCTTCTTCTGCAGTTAATAATTTAAAGTTACCTATTTCATTCAAATAAATACGAGTGGCATCTAAATCTTTTTCAGTTGCAGAGAATTGTTCAGATTCGAACTGAGACTCTAATTCATTAAGTGCATCACTTTTCTCAAGATCCATAATTTAAGGTGGAGTCAGGCGTAACCTTTGATCAGGATATATGTAGTAAGGTCCACCAATACCATTCCAAGCTGATAATTTTTTAACGGTTAAATTGTATTTCTTCGCAATATTTTGTAAAGTTTCTCCTGTTCTAACTATATGATTAGTCGCATAATTAGGATTTAAGCCTTTTTGGTTGTAACCAGAAGTTCCAGTATTATAATTGGTGGTATTATTATTTAATGGAGAAACTCTTAGTTTTTGTCCTATGGAAAGAATATAAGGCATTGATATATTATTCCAATTAGCAATTGTAAGAATACTATAGCCATATTTTTTGGATATCCTATATAGTGTTTCGCCTTTAACAACTCGATGATAATTAGCAGCAGATTTTTTATAACGAGGTTTTATGGATTTTAAACGTGGTTGTGTAGCAATATTCCATCCTGTCCCTTTTGGGGAAGTTATTTTTAATTGTTGGCCAATTGATAAAGTAAAAGGTGGTTGTAAATTATTCCAAGTCGCTATATCATTTAAACTAATATTATAAGTTCTAGCAATATCATATAAAGTATCACCTTTGACAGCAATGTAATAATCAGCGGAAGGTTGGGAACCAGGGTGATATTCTGGCTCGGTTCCAATTCCACATAAATTAGCTGGAATACGTATGGTTTGACCTGGGTAGACAAAATAAGGCGGTTGAATATTGTTTATAGCTGCTAATTCTTGGTAATCACGACATCCATAAAGATTGGCAATAGTTGCAACATCTTCTCTTGATTGAACTGAATGATACAAATCAGTTGGAGTATTTCTACCTATAGTAGTACAAGCTTGAAATAGCACTAAACTAGATAGAAAAAAGCATAATTTTATGGTAGATTTCATAACGTTTAGATATAGTTGTATTGAATAAATAGGCAATCCTTTGCCATTACGTAATTCGTTCCATGTCAGGTATTTCTTAAGGAACCAGTTTTAATTTAAGTGTTGGATAAACATTAAATGGAGGTCCTAATTTGTTAAAAGCCGCTAAATTATTAAATGGTATTCCATATTTTTTAGCAATTATTAACAAGGTTTCTCCCGGTTTTACTATGTGTTCTCTAGGAACTGATAAACCTACTTTTTGATAACTGCCAGTACTTGGCATCGTACTTGATGATGAAGTAACACGCAATTTCTTCCCAAGTGAAAGGATGTAAGGCGGAACTAAATTATTCCAATCAGCTAAATCTTTAACTTTAATAGAGTATTTTCTAGCTATACTATACATAGTTTCGCCAGCAACAACAATATGATAACCTCCGCCAGTTGGTGTGAATCTATTTGGAGTATTAACTACTTGTGGAGAAGGAAGAATAGTATTTGAATCAGGAGGAGTAATTCGTAATTTTTGACCTAAATGTAAGGCATAAGGTTGTTGTAAACCATTCCAAGCGGCTATATCTTGTATACTAAATCCATAATGTTTAGCAATTCTATATAGAGTATCCCCTTTTAATACTATATGATAACCTTGACTAGAACTAGCTTTTGGAGCAGGAACCCGTGGTGTAGCAGGAACCCGTGGTGTAGTAGGAACCCGTGGTGTAGCAGGAACTGGATACTTGGCTGATGGAGTAGTTGGTATAGCAGGAGGAATATTAGGTCTAGCCGGAATAGAACCAGTTTGGGAAACTATTAATTTCTGCCCAATGCTCAATTGATAAGAATTAGGGTTAATATTATTCCATCTTGTTAAATCACTAATTTTTTGTCCATATATACGAGCAATTGCATATAGAGTTTCACCTTTTTTCACAGTATGAGTAGTTTTTGGTGTAGTCGGAATTGCTGGAGTAGTTGGATAATTATTGACAGGAACTCCGGCATTATCAACATCTGGAGAAAATATTGCATTATCATTAGGACCATCTATTCGTAGACGCTGACCTTTAATAAGTGTATAGGGTGAAGCCAAATTATTCCAATTAGCAATTTCTAAAAATTCACGACCATAAAGTCCAGAAATCCCATACAAAGTTTCACCAGCTCTAACAATATGATACGTTGCAGTATCAATTTCTGAAGAATCAGGCTGATAATCTGGTTCTGTAACTTGTACGGCTGGACAACCGGCAAGAAATACAACAACTAGCAATACCGACCATAATTTGTAGTTAAAATATTGATACATAACACTCCTTATAAAATAATATACTGAAATAAACATTTACTAATGTTAATTGTGCAAAATTAAAAGTTGAAAAGCTATTGTACAGGATAACTAATTGATAATTAAATTGTAAGTTAGGTAGAACAAAACCTAGCAAACTTTTTAAAATATTTATGAAAATTCTCTACATAAATTACAATTTTGCCCTGTACAACTATATTACAAACTGATATTAGGCAGAAGCTTGAGAAGCAATTTGCGTAAGATTAATTATAAAATATAATTTTTCAACCTATGCTTAACTTCCCTCTCTTAATATGTGAGAGTTTAGTATATTGCAATATTAAAAATTAATTACTGGTTAGTATAACTCAAAAATTGATGTTAAAGAAATTTAGTTTAGCTTGAAGATAAAATCCATCTATTTTTAATCCAAATTTATTTTTATTAAATATATAATATACTTTCTATTTATAAAAAATATAAACTTAATATTCTATAAAAAAAATTAATCTTAACAATTGCTGTTAGGCCCATTCCAAATTAATAATAACCATTACGATGTTGGAGTTCAAAGCATAATTTTGTAAGTTTTTTATTTTAACTAATGTTATGTAGAATAGTTCTTGGCAGTTTCTATGCCAATGATCATTCTAATGTTAAGCTGTGGAATCCAAATTTTCAGATTTAGCAGGGTTTAATTTTAAACTTGCATACTAAATTTTGCACTCAGGTAACATAACTATACATCGGACAGTTTTACAAAGAGGGAACTAGTTACAAAGAGTATCAAAGCCTTTTTTGTATTTAATTGAATTTTAAATCAAAACCTAACCCAAAAGTGTTTAAGTAGATGAGCATTAGCATTTCGTATATTCCAACTAGCAATGGGAATGGTGTTGCTCATAAAAACCGTGTAAACGATCTTCTAATTTCATAATGTTGAGAGCAGTCATGGTTGCATTGAAAATTTAATGCCTGACAACGCTTAACAATCATTTAATCTGGTAAATTGTTTAGCATCACGAAAATTCAATTTGGAAACGAGCTTTGTAAAACTGATAAATTTCTTTGGCAAGCAGTTGTAAATCCTATATGTTACTTAATCGGTAAACTCTATATACAAACAGGAAACGCTATAGTCCACACCCAGTACCAAAATTTCATTATTACTTAAATTAGTAATTGCTCAGTCCCCCTCAATTAAGAAAAAAAAGATTTTAAAGGAGAGAGAACGTTATTGATGGATTGAAAAGCAGATAAACCTTGACGTTTGCCAGTATTGACAACAGAACGAACATTAGCAAACAAATCTCTGCCCCATTGTGAACGAAAACCATTAGT
>DAOUSR010000033.1 GCA_030627125.1 Thioploca sp. | reverse complement strand
GCCGGTTTTATGCACTTCAGATAGCTTATTAATTACTAACTGAATAATATCCGGATGTAAATCATCACGAGCAACTAAGCTTGCAGTAGCTGCTAATAATGTTTTATCTTCGCTGGGGATATTTTTTTCCAAATCAATCATTCCTTCCCCAATTTTGATACTAGTCAAATAAGAATAACGCCGTTTGTAAGCTAGATCACGCTTAAAACTCATTAATTCGATATTTGAATTATTAAGTAAGTCAGTGATGATACTAGCAGTTGGGGATGTAACAAAAAAAGCTGCATCAATTTCTCCAACATTTAGTTTTTCTGCCGCTACTTTGCTAGAGAAAGCAAAAAAGGTGGTGTTATCTTTGTTAACTTTATTGTCTTGTAAAAGTTGTAATGCTAAAGGACGAGTGCCACTACCTTCTTCACCTATGGCAATACGTTTATTGCGTAATTCATAAATATAATCAATAGGTTGCTGTCCTTTACGATAAAAAACCCATAATGGTTCATAAAAAAGACTGGCTAGTGATTGCAGTCCTTCCTTAGATACGCTATTACCGGTACCGCCTTGTACCAAACCCATAGAAACTTTGCCGTCTTTAAGCAGTTTAAGCACTTCAATTGAACCAGCAGTAGGTTTAATATCCAACTGAAAATGTTCTTCGGCAAGAAGCTTTTGATATTTTACTGCAAAACTATGATAGCCTCCGCCTTCTCTACCACTAGCAATGCTAGCTTCTTGAGGTGGTGGTGGTTCAACAAATTGGTAAGCAATAACTAAACTTAACGCAATGATACCAAAAATTGGAATCCAAACTTTACAAAAATCACATTTTATAGTCATATATAATATCGTTCCTTTTTAGATAAAATTAACAAAAAAAATATTTACTTCATATCGTCCATACATAGAAAGTATTGGATTTGCCAACAAAACCAGTAATATCAACATTAAATAATCATAAACCATGCCATTAGAAGTATTTTTGGTAAATGAGGTTGATGACCAATAATAATCTGTTTTTACATCCACAGTAACTAACTATAACGATTACTAATCTAATTGCGTTAAGAACAGTGCTTTTACCTACACCATTTGGACCAACAATTGTATTAATCGATTTTTTTAATGAAAACTCTAATGATTCAATTTTTCTAAAATTATTAATTTTTACTTGTTTAATATACATTTTTTTACTAATTATCTAATAACATTTTTATTTATAAGTCTAAATCTTTTAATTTCAATACAATCCCCACCGTTTCCAAGCTAACCGTAATCACTTTCCCAATAAGTTGTAAAATATAGTCGTCTTCTTTGCGGTTGGGATTATTGATAATTCCGCTTCTTTTGTCGGTTTTAACTCGATATTGGTCGATTACCCATTCTAGGGCGGAGCGGTTGCCAAGTTTGTAGTCGAAGGCTGGTTTGGGAATGCCTGTTAGAGTTAGAAAATTATTGTAGATTAGTTGGCTTTTATCTTTGGAGAGCCGCATTTTTTCTACTTCTAGGCTGTATGGATATTTGGGATTTTCAATTTCTTCCAGTTGGTAGGGTTCGGCTTGTTCGTAATTTAGATGTAATTCAGCTAGTTGTTGGCCAGCTTTGGAGAATTCCCAGAATTTGGGGGTTAATGGCAAGCGTGGCAATTCTCTTTTTAGATTTTGGGCGTATTTTTCTCGGTATTGGGGTTGGTGGAGTAGTCCATAGGTGTAATAGAATATGTCCCATTTGCTGATGGTTTGGTCTTGGTAGTGTTGTTGCCAGTGGTTTAAGGCCCAGTCGGTGATGTTCTCGGTGCGATTGCTGCCGTCTTCGTTATAGGTGTAGAATGGGAAGCATTGAGTAGTACGTCCGCCAACTGCAAATTCTGGAATACGGTTTGTAATTTGAACGACAAAAGGTATTTGTGAATGGTTAGTAACACAAATAACTATATTTTCTGCTTCTGGAGTTGGAAAAATAACTGTCATAGGATAAACATCATTATTCATTACTCTATCAAAAAAAAGATTAGTTTTTATAAATGGTCGATAAAGGGATTTTCTGATTTTTTTATCATGAAAGATAGCTAAATTACCACCTTTTAATTGACGTTTTAAATTTCTACTCCAGCTAATTTTACTATCATCATGTATAACAAAATCATCAACTTTGATATTTTTATTTGTTTTATTTACCCATAACTTAATTTGTTGATTATAAAAAGTAATAGTAGCTTGCATATTTTCTTCAAGAGCTTGTTGATTAAAATTATAAGCCCAAGCGTCTCTACTTGTAAGTACCCCACCACCATAAATCTTAAAAATAACACCTTCTGTAATTCCTTTTTGAGCCTTTGCTTCTTTAGTTCCCAATGGAATGAAATCGTCAAATTCTTCATGCAATCCTTCAGTTAACCAAGTATGTTTTTTATCTGGTGTAATTTCCTGCCAATCAATATTAGTATAATTATTTTTTATATGTAAAAACAAATACTTCTGTTCTTTACGCCAAAATTCCGGTAATCGGTAATAATAAATTTTTGCCATATTCAATTCTTCAATAAAATCAAATTATAATCTGTAGCTATTTGTGAAGCTTTTTTTACCATTTTCTCATCAAAAGTAACAAAACTATTTTCAGATGCAGCAAGATGTAAAGCATCCGCAAAATCCATCCCATCTTTATACCATATCAAAGCTGTTCGCACTTGTTCAAAGTCTTCAGCAAAAACTCTAGGTAATTTAAATAAATGTTTAATCCGTTTGATAACGACCTCTCTTGAAAAACGATAAGCAGTTTTAGAACTTAATACCCATACAGTTTCTAATAAAATAGTTTTAAGTACCAAACAATCATTATTTGCCAAAAATTTGGTTGCAATTGCTGTTTGTACTTCATCATCTTTAACCAAATAACGTACTAACACATTTGTATCAACAACTACCATTTGCGTTTACCTGCTTCATAATCTATTGCTCGTTGCATATCTTCCAAACTAAGTGGACGACCTTTATGTAATGAAGGCATATCGGGTGACTCCAACTCACTTACTTCTGACATATCATCATCTAAAGACAAGTCATAAACTAAAGGAATATCAGAAACTTTCAGCTCTTCATCCGAATAATTTTTTGTATGAGTTACAAATACTTGTAAAACTAATTGCAATAATTCATCATTATCTTTTAAGCCACTCAACACTCTCGCTTGCTCAAATAGTTTATCATTTACATTAATGTTTATTTGCATTTTTATTTCCTCTTAACCAGAATCATAACACTTACCCCAACCTGAATTCCAAATACATTATGCGTAGTCCCAGATAATTTAGGATTTTTACGCACATTACCACCTAAATCCAAAACATAAATCTTAAAAAATTCCTGTTCCAAATGCTTCCGCATTCCATCAAACGCAATACTATCTAAAAAACCATTATTAGTTACAAACGCAACAATGCCCTCATTCTTAATTCGTTCAGAAGCCCATTTTATCGCCTTCACATACGGATCAGATAACGCATTTTTATTAGTAGCCTGAGAATCCTTAGCATAAGTATCTTTCACCAAACTATCTATAGCCTTATATTTCCGGTTCTTATTATTATCATTTTCATTCGCTTGCCCAGCATTATACGGCGGATTGCCAATAACTACAAAAAAATCTGCGGCCTTTTGCTTCTTTACCCGCTCAGTATTCTCCGGGGTAAACATATCCTGCTGTCTATCCTCCGCCAACTCAAACGTATCCGCCAAACAAATCCCCTCAAACGGACGATAGCTCCCCATCAACTCCAAATACTGATGCTCAATATTCATACACGCCAAATAATACGGCAACAACATCACCTCATTACAATGCAACTCATGCTTATACTTATAATCCAACTTCCGCTTACCATGCAAACCAATCTCCCGAATAACCCGCATGATAAAATTCCCCGTCCCCACAAACGGATCCAAAACATGCACACCCTTATCAACCAACGACTTCCCAAATTCCTGTTGTAAAATCTCCTCCACCGACCGCACCATAAAATCCACAATCGGCTGAGGCGTATAAACAATCCCATGCGTATCAGCAACTTTCACCGAAAAACCCTGAAAAAACCGCTCGTAAATCGTATTCAAAAAATGCTGTTTATAACTATATTCACTAATCGTCGCCGCAACCGCTTCCAACGCCTTATAAAAATACTGCAACTCCGCAAAAAAAGCATCCCGATTAAACGATTTCACCGTCAACTTATCAATCACATTTTCAATTTCCCGAGCAATAATATTCCGCTTGGCAAACTCCGAATGATTAAACAAATTCCGAAAAATCCGCTCGGTCAACAAATGCTGAATCAACATTTCCTCAATCGCAGCATCAGCTAAATTCGGATTAATCGCCTGCCGACACTGCTCGGCAAAATTACTGAAAGCTTTGTTAAATGGCTTATCCTTCTGCAAAGCAGTCCGAATCACTTGCAATAACCTATCTCCCAACTCTGGAACCCGTGCTTTAAACTCAGCCGCCGCTTTATCCCACTGATCATATTCCGGCCGTTTAAAATTAAAAAAACTATCCAAAACCGTAACCAGATTTTCCGGCTCAGTCAAAGAAACATTCAACACTTCCGCCCCATTCTGAATTAAAATCGCCTGTTTAGGAGCTTGAAACACAATATTATCTTGCGGATAACCTTTTTCATACAACTTAAACTGAACTTCCTTTTCCAAATTATCCTTACTATCCTTCGCCTCCCAATAACCACGAGGAATATTCGACTCATCAAACAAAGTCCCATCCAAACGGATAGATTGCAAAGTCTGCTCTTGAATCAAAATCCAATTACGAGATTTAGAATAAGCTTCCAATAGATGTTGAAAAGCTTGCTTGACCGTACCTTCATGGACTTGGTTAGCCCGTTCAAAGGCTTGTAATTCCTGATAGTAATTCTTAATTATTTTATGTTGGGGGGTTATAATTGGCATAGGTTTTTGGGATTTATGTGTGTATCTTTATTATAGAGAAAGCTATTTTAACTTTACAACAAGACTAAAAAAAATTAATATAAAAATCCAGATAATAGAAGTATCTTTGGAATTTTCTTTGTTATCATTCTCATCGTTTTTCATAGATAATCCTTTAGGAAAAGGCTAATTGAGATTGTTATTAACTGATGTTATGCCGAGTAAAAAAATTTCAAATTAATTTTTCGTTCCCAACCTCTAGGTCAATGCCATTAAATTAAGGCAATTGGTTAGGGTAACCACAAGGGATTACCCCTACAAATCATTATATTACGTAGGGGCAAATCCTTTGCCCTTTTTTTAAACGGTAGGGTAACCACAAGGGATTACCCCTACAAATCATTATATTACGTAGGGGCAAAAATCCTTTGCCCTTAACTTAGTGGCAGTGACGTTAGGAGAAGTACTATTATCTTGGTAAAATTCTTTTCACTGGTTTACTGCGTAATCTATATACAGCAATTTCTCCAAATACATTTGGTAATAAACGCATAAACCAGCTAGTGCAATGTTTAGTATCCACCACTGCTCGTTGTAATACTTCAATATCCAACTGGTAACACAATTCTTCAAAATCTTGCAATGTACAAAGATGAATATTCCCAGTTTCATACCATTTGCTAGGCAAAGCTCGAGATATTGGCATAACACCACCAAAAAATAATGAAAGCCTAGCTCGCCAATGACCAAAATTGGGAAATGTTACAATTCCTTGTTGACCAACTCGCAACATTTCCATTAACAATATATCGGGCTGTAAGATGGTTTGAATGGCTTGAGTCATCACAACATAATCAAAGCTATCATCGCTAAAATCAGATAAGCCATGATTTAAATCAGTATGGATCACATTAACCCCAGCTTGAACACACGATACAATATTATTATCATCAATTTCTACCCCATAGCCAGTTACGGAACGAACATCACGTAAATGAACTAATAGCGTTCCATCACCGCAACCCAAATCTAAAACATGAGAATTCTCAGTAATCCATTTACTAATTAGCGTTAAATCAGTACGTAATTCCATTATTCACTCGGTATTCTGCATATATGCTTTGAAAACTTGGATAAAATGTGGGATTGGCATCAGAAATGCGTCATGGCCATCATGAGAAGTAACTTCGGTATAACTAACATCTTTTTTATTATCTAACAATGCTTTAACCATTTCTCGTGACCGAGCTGATGAAAACCGCCAATCACTAGTAAAAGAAATTACTAAAAATTTAGCCATAACATTTGTCAACGCTTTGGATAGGCTATTATCATGTTCTTTGGCGGGATCGAAATAATCAAGAGCCTTCGTCATTAACAAATAAGTATTAGCATCAAATCGATCTACAAACGAACGTCCTTGATAACGTAAATAGCTTTCTACCTGAAATTCAACATCAAATCCAAAATTCAGTTTACCTTCCCGTAATTCTCGACCGAATTTATCCCGCATTGAGGCTTCAGATAAATAAGTAATATGTCCTAACATACGAGCCAACATTAAACCTTGTTTCGGCACGGTATTATATTGATAATAATGACCATCATGAAAATCAGGGTCAGTTAAAATTGCTTGCCTAGCAACCTCGTTAAAAGCAATATTTTGAGCAGTCAACTTTGGAGCCGCAGCAATTATCACACAATTTCTTAAGTGTTTAGGATAATCTATAGCCCATTGCAGAGCTTGCATACCACCTAAACTACCACCGATTACCGCCAACCATTGAGAAATTCCCAACATATCAGCTAACCTAGCTTGGCTTTTCACCCAATCACGCACTGTAATAATAGGAAAATCAGGACCATAAGGTTTATTGGTATCAGGGTTGGTACTATTGGGGCCAGTTGAACCTTTACAACCGCCTAAATTATTGGGGCAGACAACAAAAAAACGATTAGTATCAATCGGTTTACCCGGTCCAATGCAACTTTCCCACCAACCTGGTTTTTTGTCTTGCATACTATAATAGCCAGCAGCGTGATGATCACTACTTAAAGCATGGCAAATTAAAATAGCATTAGAATGGTCTTTATTTAATGTGCCGTAAGTCTCATATACTAGTTCATAGCTTGACAGAGAACGTCCGCAGTCTAAAGATAATGGAGTTTTATCAAACTTACTAGTTTTTGCTGTTACTAATCCTACGCAATCTGGAGGTAATATATCAGGCATAGAACTATTTCCTATATAATGTAGTTCGGAATAATTAATTATACCATGTTTTATTTTGTCACAAGCTTTGGTTAATTAACTAAGGGTAGCAAGTCTATTCATAATAATTAGCTAACTTTAACTGTTTATTTAAGCTTTGAAAACGAGATAAACTACCTAAATTACTATTTTAAAATTATATCAATAATAATGGACGATTTTTTGTGGAGAGCTTTATTGGGCGGTGTAGGCATAGCCTTAGTTACTGGGCCATTAGGCTGTTTTATAGTTTGGCGACGTATGGCATACTTTGGTGATACTTTAGCCCATTCTGCATTGCTTGGAATTGCTATAGGTTTTTTATTTCAGTTAACTTTTGACTTTAAATTATCCATAAATACTTTATTAATATTTAGCACTTTATTAGTTTGTATCACAATTGCTTTATTATTAGTAATATTACAATCCCAAAAACGATTGGCCACTGATACTTTATTGGGTATTTTAGCACATAGTACTCTATCATTAGGACTAGTAGCGGTGGCTTTTTTACAAAGTGAAGGCTTACGAATTGATTTATTTACTTATTTATTCGGCGACTTATTAGCCATAACACGTACTGATTTATATTGGATTTATGCTGGAGGAAGTTTGATTTTATTGGGAATTATTTCTATTTGGCAGTCTTTATTATCAATAACTATTCATGAAGAATTAGCTCAAGTAGAAGGAATACCGGTAGTTAAAATGCGGTTATTTTTCATGTTATTAGTAGCTTTAGTGGTTGCTATTGCTATGAAAATAGTTGGAGTATTATTGATAACTTCTATGTTAATTATTCCACCAGCTACTGCCAGAAATTTTGCGAAAACTCCAGAACAAATGGCAATATTATCTAGTCTTATTGGGTGTATTGCAGTTGGATTAGGTTTATATATATCTTGGCATTGGGATACTCCCACAGGGCCTTCTGTAGTAGTTGCAGCTAGTTTATTATTTAGTTTTACTTTTTTATTCCGATATAGAAATTTTTGAATTATAGCAATACAAGGTAGTCCTAAATAAAGTAGTGGTGAATTTATTAGTTTTATTATAATTTTAAACTATTAGGACTACCAATGATTTATATTGAATTTCATTAATAATTAAGAATTGCTATAATTCAATTATGTAAATCTATACAAGTTTGAACTGCATAAAGCAAGCTTTTATAATCTGCTTTACCAGTACCAGCCAAATCTAAAGCTGTACCATGACCAACTGAAACTCGTAAAAAAGGTAATCCTAAAGTTATATTTACTACCTTTGCAAATCCATATTGTTTAATCATTGGCAAACCTTGATCATGATACATCGCTAATACTACATCTGTTTTAGATAATATCTCAGGCAGGAAAGCCGAATCAGCTGGAATTGGTCCTTGTAATTGCAATCCTTCAGCTCGTAATTTATTCAAAGTAGGAATGATAGTAGTAATTTCTTCGGTTCCCAAATGTCCATCTTCGCCAGCATGTGGATTTAAACCACAAACTAAAATACGAGGCGATTGTAGAGCAAATTTACTTTGTAATTCTGAATGGAGAATCCTAATAATTGTTTCCAAACGTTGGGCAGTTATCGCTGTACTAATTTTAGACAGAGGTAAATGAGTTGTGACTAGGGCTACTCGCAACCCTGGCCTTGCCAACATCATCACCACATCCTGACAATAACTTTGATAAGCTAAAAATTCGGTGTGACCAGTAAATTTAATACCAGCCGCATTAATAATACTCTTATGGATTGGGGCAGTAACTAACGCATTGAAATTACCATCTAAACAGGATTGGCAAGCTTGTTTGAGCGTTTCCAACACATAGGTGGAATTAGCAATATTTAATTGCCCACAAATAGCCGGTTGATGAAGATTGATTGGAACGATATTTAGAGTGGCTGGCTGATGTGGTTGGATAGATAGTGATTTTACGATATTTAAGTTTAGTGGTAAATCTAACAAAAAAGCCCGTTGTTGTAATAAGATAGGATCAGCAAATACTACCATACGAGCAGCAATTTGTTCTTGAGCCATTCGCACTACGATATCAGGGCCAATTCCTGCTGGTTCTCCAACGGTTATTGCAATTCTAGGAATATCCATTTTAACTCTTTATTAAGAAAATCATTATGTAGGGGCAATCCTTTATGGTTGCCCTTCTATTACGTAGGGGCAAATCCTTTATGGTTGCCCTACCTTTTAAATTAAGGGTAACCACAGATTACCCCTACAAATCATTTAGTAATTCTTTGACCTTAACTTAATATTTTTAAAATAATCCTAATCTAAAATTAACAAATGCTTCATCTCGTAATTGCCGGAGCCAAGCTTGCAATTCTTCATTAATTTTACGCTGATGAATTTGCTTAGTTGCTTCAGTGCGAATTATTTGTTCAGTATTATTGTGCTTACGCCGTCCCAACACTTGTACAATATGCCAGCCATAACGGGATTTAAACGGCTTGCTGACTTGGTTTATTTTCAAATTATTCATTATATCTTCAAATTCAGGTACTACATCACCCGGACTAATCCAACCTAGTGAACCACCTTTGGCAGTTGAATTTGAATCATTAGAATTAGCTCGAGCTAAATCAGAAAAACTATCACCTTGATCAATTCTAGATTTAAGCTCTACTAAATGGTTACGAGCATCATCATCCGATATAAAATCATTAATCGTTAGCAAAATATGTTGAATTTTAGTTTGGGTAACAATGCTCTGTTCACCTATATTTTTATTAGCTAATTTAATGATATGAAAACCGTTAGAATCTCGCAAAGGCCCAGCTATGTCACCTATTTTAATTTTATTCATAATGCCAGCAAACAAAGTTGGCATTTCACCAAGTGTCAGCCAGCCTAAATCGCCGCCATCAAGAGCTTGATTACTATCTGAAATAGCAACTGCCATAGCTTGAAAGTTTTGACCTTGTTTTAATTTAGCTACAGCATCTTCAGCTTTCTGTTTTATAGCTTTAATTTCTTCTGGTGAAGGAGTATCTGGAGTTTCTAGCAAAATATGCCAAATATGATATTCGTTAGATGTCGAACCTTGTTGTTCCTGATTAGCCAAAAAATTATCAACTTCACGCTCGGTAATACTAATACGACTAGCTACTTGTCGTTGTTGCAACCGATGAATTATCATATCTTGACGAATCTGCTCTCGTACTTTTTCGTAATTACGACCTTCTGCTTCTAATTTAGTTTTAAAACTTTGCAAATCAAAATTATTGTTAGCAGCAATTTCTCGCATTTTTTCGTTTAAACTACTATCTTCAACTTTGATTCCCATACGTTTAGCTAATTGTAATTGTAAACTAGTAACGATCATTTTTTCTAAAACTTGTCGTTCCAGTTCATCAGCTGGAGGTAGCTCAATATTTTGTTGCTGTAGCCTAGTTTTGATACCCTGAATTTCCTGTTGGAGAGCTATATTGACAATTACTTCATCATCAACAATTGCTACAATACGGTCAAGTAATTGAGCAAACGTTAGGGTTGGTATAAATATTAGTAGTAAATAAATATTATATTTCATAGGTATTATTTATAATTCAAATTTTTCATTCAATGCCATTAAAGCTGGAGAACTGTTCGTCCCTACAATATCTAATATGTAGAGACTCGTGTATCTATGTGGCATCACGATATATTAAAAAAAATGGATAATTAACCTAACCGTTGCAGAGTTTTAGTCAGTTCTATTCCTAAGTTGGAGATGGTGGTTTGCTGTACCTCATCAATAAGAGTTCCAGCTTCATTAAATGCCAGATGTGCTGATGGAATACCTTCTTGATTTGGTAAAACTATAACTCCAAGATTACCTAGCAACATTCGTAAAAATACTAAACCTCTAGTACCACCTAAGCCACCAGCTGCAGTTGCCATGATAACTGCAACTTTACCTTGGTACGCAAGCAGACGTTCTTCATCTGGTGACTCTTTCCGAGAAGCCCAATCTATTGCATTTTTTAACAATGGACTAAAAGCACTATTATATTCTGGTGAAGCAATTAAAAATCCATCATGTTCAATTAAAAGTTGTTTAAATTCTTTAGCTTTGGCTGGAATTCCTTGAATGGCTTCCAAGTCTTCATTGAAAATTGGCATATCATAATCAACCAAATCAATCACTGTTACATCAGCACCAGCTTGTTCAGCACTTGTGGCTGCAATTTTTACCAATTTGGTATTAAAAGAACCTTTTCTACTACTACCTGAAAATGCTAGAATTTTATTCATATTATATATATAAT
Organism: Thioploca sp.; assembly: GCA_030627125.1. Lineage (GTDB taxonomy): Bacteria > Pseudomonadota > Gammaproteobacteria > Beggiatoales > Beggiatoaceae > DRQV01. Next base: position 10,082 of record DAOUSR010000033.1, on the reverse strand, counting down.
TTGTAATTTAGTTAGCAATGCTATAGTCTGAAAAATATATTTTACCATGAATGTATGATTACGTTATAGCAATTCTTAATTATGAATGCTTAATTCTTAATTTGTATTTGTATGAGATATTCAATTGAGAAACGCTATAATCAAACATCCTTGATGATAACGATTAATAATTCACTTTAACTAAATATACAAATTCATGCTAGTAGATTCTCATTGCCATTTAGATTTAATTGAAAACACTAACCCAGAGATTATAATTGCTGCTGCTCAAGCTAATGGAGTTGGACATTTTTTAAACGTAGGACTTGATCTTGAGCATTTTCCAATATTATTAGAAACAGCTAATCGCATAGAAAATATATCCATTTCTGTAGGAATTCATCCTAATAATACTGATAAAATAACTGTTGATATAGAAACCCTTACAGAAAAAGCCGATAATTTTAATGTAATTGCGATTGGTGAAACTGGATTAGATTATTTTAGATTACAAGGTGATGCAACTCAACAGCAACAGCAATTTCGCACTCATATTAGAGCTGCTAAAGAGATTGGTAAACCTTTGATCATTCATTGTCGGGAAGCGGTTGAAGATACTCTGCGTATTTTGCGAGAAGAACAGGCAACTGAAGGAGTAATGCACTGCTTTGTAGAAGATTGGGATATAGCTCAACAAGCTATGGAATTAGGATTTTATATTTCTTTTTCTGGAATTGTCACCTTTAAAAACGCTAAAATCTTGCAAGCAGTAGCTAAACAGATGCCTCTGGAACGCATGTTAGTAGAAACTGATTCGCCATATTTAGCTCCTGTACCGTATCGTGGCAAAACTAATCAACCAGCCTATGTTAAACATGTTGCTGAATTTATTGCTAATTTACGAGAAGAAACTTTTGCAACTATAGAACAAGCTACTACTGATAATTTTTTTAGATTATTTAGTACGGCTCGCAAATAAGTTTTATACGTAGGGACAATCCTTTGCCCTTTTTTAAAATTGAGGCAACCACAAAATCACTCCTACAAAATTTAAAGATAGAGCGAATAACATTTGCCGGATGCCAATTTAAATGAGATAATTCTTTATAGGATTGATTGCTTTCATTATCAATCTATGTACGCTACTTATTATTTTGTACAAAGACTGATGGCATATTTTGATATTCATGCTTTTATTAGCATAAGGTATTATTTTAATTAACTAAGGAGCAGTAAACATGAACACTGTAACGATCACTGACAATAGGACTGGAAAATCTATTGAATGCCCTATAAAACAAGGAACACATGGGCCAGATGTTATTGATTGTCAAACTTTGTATCAAGAATTAGGAATGTTTACTTTTGATCCTGCTTTTGTCACCACAGCTAGTTGTGAAAGTAAAATCACTTTTATTGATGGCGATAAGGGTATTTTGTTATATCGTGGTTATCCGATTGAACAATTGGCTGAAAATAGTAGTTATTTAGAAGTTTGTTATTTACTGTTATATGGTGAATTACCAACCAAAATTGAAATGGAAGGTTTTACTACTAATATCAATCAGCATACCATTTTGAATGAAGGACTATCACGTTTTTATAATGGTTTTAGACATAATTCTCATCCAATGTCAATGTTAGTAGGAGTAGTTGGAGCATTGTCAAGTTACTATTATGATGCGATGGACATTAATAATCCAGAACATAGGAATAAAAGTGCATTGCGTTTAATAGCAAAAATGCCAACTATTGCAGCTAATAGTCATAATTATTTAATTGGCCATCCTTATGTTTATCCACGGAATGATGTCAGTTATGTGGAAAATTTTATGCAAATGATGTTTTCAATGCCAAATCGACCTTATGAAATTAATAAAGTGGCTGCTAAAGCATTAGAAGTAATGCTAATTTTACATGCTGATCATGAACAAAATGCTAGTACTTCAACTGTACGATTAGCTGGTAGCTCTCAAGCTCATCCATTTTCTTGTATAGCTGGTGGCATTGCAACTTTATGGGGACCTGCTCATGGTGGTGCCAATGAAGCAGTAATCAAGATGTTGCAACAAATTGGCGATGTTAAAAATATTCCCACATATATTAGCCGTTTCAAAGATAAAAATGATCCAACTCGTCTGATGGGTTTTGGACATAGAGTGTATAAAAATTATGATCCTCGAGCTAAAATTATTCGAAATAGTTGTCATAACTTATTAGATGAATTAGGTTCAACTAATCAGCCTTTATTTGAAATTGCCATGGAATTAGAACGAATTGCATTAGAAGATGATTATTTTATCGAACGTAAGTTATATCCAAATGTTGATTTTTATTCTGGAATCATCCTGAGTGCATTGAATATTCCATTAAATATGTTTACTGTTTTGTTTGCAGTTGCTAGAAGCGTTGGTTGGGTTTCCCAATGGATGGAAATGATGAACGAAGACAACTTACGGATTGGTAGACCACGTCAGCTATATATTGGAGCTTCGCAACGGGATTATACTCCAATAGATAATCGTTAAGCTGTCTAAAATATATTTAAATTACTAGCTAAATCAAATTCATTAGCAAGTTATGGATTATCCCTATAAAATATATTATGTTAGATAGGGGTAATCCATTTATGGTTATCCTTGAATTTATAAAAATAACTTAAATTATATTTAAAATACCCCCACCTAAAAACAAGAATTACATCTATTCAAAATATGGTAGGTTTACCAATTTTTTTGAACATAACTCCTATTGAGTGCTTATTTATAGTGAGGTTTTAAAATGTCTATTAAAAAAATTTTTTCGATATTCATAATTAGTTTTGTAATAACTACTCAAGTTGTTTTCGCAAAATCTGGTTCAGAATGCAGTTCTTCTGCTATCACAATACCTGATAACAATCCTACTGGAACGACTCAAACAATAACTATTGATGATCCTAATAATTTCACAATTAAAGATTTAAATGTAAAAATTAATGCTACTCATGATCATGTTGGAGAACTAACCTTTACTCTTGAACATGATGGTATTACTGCAATACTAATTAATGAATCTGGTATTCCTAATACTCCTAAAGGTTGTGCTGGTCAAAACATTGAGAATTTAATTCTTGATGATGAAGAGACTAGCAATAATGTAGAAAATGATTGTAAAGATATCGCTCCAGCTTATACTAACGGTCTTTCATACCACCCATTTGATAATCCTGCACTAAGTAAATTTAATAATGAGAATCTTGGAGGTAATTGGATTTTAAAGATAGTTGATAGCTATGATTTTAATCAGGTAGCAGGAACTTTAATTGAATGGTGTTTGGAATATGATTTAGTATCTCAGACAACATTTACTCTTACTCCAGCAACACCGGGGCCAATTGCATTTGGTGGTGGTAATAATCCTATAGGAACTACTGTTTTTGATACTATTACATTTAAAGAAACTTCTGGAATAGATGAATTAATAATTATTTCGGCCTCTATCACTGGAACTGACGCAAGTAATTTTATTATTGTAACTCCACAAGCTAGCAGTTTGCCAGTTACTGTTCAACCCGGTAAAATATATGAAGTTAAAGCTTCTTGCACACCTACGAAAGAAGGAGACCATACAGGGATATTAACCATAAAAACAAATGTTCCGGGGTTTGATACTTTATTATATAATTTATCTTGTAAAGGCGTAGGTTCTGGATATAGTGCTAAAGACACAAATGATTCTATTCTAAATTCTGATAATACATTAAATTTTGGTAGTCTTAATGTTGACGGTGCTATTTCAACAGTTGATATTAAAATTAGTGCAACAGTAGGCAAAGCGGATTTAGTTTTAAGTAAAAGTATTACTGGTAGTCATAAAAGTAACTTTCGTATTGTTAACCCTACTTCTTTTCCACATATTATTACTAATGGAACAACTGATGAGATTATAACGTTAGAATGTAATCCTAGTAAAAGTAAAACACGTGAGGCAACATTAAACTTTACTACTAATGATGTAAACAACAGTACTGTTTCATATCCATTGACTTGTATAGGTTTAGGCCCTGAATATAAATCTACACCTCTTGCTCCTAATGATACTTTAATTCTTGGAACACCAACACCTGGAACAACCGTTGATAACAGCTTTAATATAAAAAATAATGGTAATGAAGATTTAATTCTAACAAACGAAATTATCGTTGATGAGATTAAATGGCAAGGAGTTTTTTCAGTTGTTTTATCACTTTCCATTAGTGCTGGAAATAACACTACAGTAACTGTAACCTGTGACCCATCAGAAGCGGTTAGTGGTAGTGAATTGGATAGTTTTACTGGAATATTGAAACTCACTACCAACGATTCAAACAGTAAAGCAGTATCATATCCTCTTACTTGTTCTGGTACAACCAATACCGAACCATTGTATGATTCAGTGCCATCTCCTAATAGTTTAATTGATCTTGGTAAAGCCATTGCTGGTAATACTACTAACGAAACTTTTTTGGTAAGGGAAATTGGTAATGCAGACTTAATTGTTGATTTACCGATTACGACTATTGGTGACTTCGAAATTTCTTCTAACCCAGATTTTTCTTTCACTATTGCAGAAGGTGGGGCTAATGTAATCGTAACTGTCAAATGTACTCCTTCAGTAATTGGAGAAACGCATACTGAAAAATTGATATTCGATACAAATTCAGCTAATTATCCAAATCCTGAATATACCTTAAAATGTACTGCCGAAAAACCAGTTTACAATGCCACAAATAATCCTCTACTATTTGGTAGCGTTCCAATTAGACAAACTAGTAATAAAAATTTCCAGATTCAGGAAATTGGTACAAAAACTAGTATGACTGTGAATTTAGATACAACCAATAGTACAACAGGAATAACAGGAACTCATGCCAGTAATTTTAAAATTATTAGTCCAGCGTTTCCATTTACTATTAATAATAATTCTAGCAAAATCATAACTGTTGAATGTGAACCAACTCCACCACTTGGATTACTTACAGCTACACTGAATTTAACTAGCGATGATCCAGATAATCCTAAACCTACCCATATTTTGCAATGTACAGCTGGGGAAGTAGTAGGCTCTGGTTATAGTTCTACTCCAACCAAACCAGGCGATAAAATTGATTTTGGCAAAACTATAATAAATACTATTGTAACTGCAACATTTGATATTCAAGAAGTAGGGACAAAAGTTCTAGATATTGGATTAGCAAGAAGTGCTGATATTACATCTGTTTGTAAAAATATTTCAGATAATGGATATAGAAATACTTGTAATGCTACAATTGTAGGAGTTATTACTGGTAATAACAAAGATGATTTTAGCGTTTTAAGTCCTTTTCCATTTTATATTGATAATGGCAGTATTGAAACTGATAGAGTAACCATACAATGCAATCCCTCAGCAGTTGGAATTCGCACTGCCACTTTAAATTTAATTAGTAGTGATACAAGTAATATAAATCCAACCTATCCTTTGGTTTGTACAGGCACACCAGAACTAATTCCAGTATATACCTCTATCCCTGCTATCAACAGTAATATAAATTTTGGTTCTGATTTAATTAACACAATTACTACCAAAACTATTATTATAGAGGAGGCAGGTAATACCGATTTAACAATAACTTCAGCAACCGTTACCAATAGTAGTGATTTTGCCTTAATTAGTCCTAATTTCCCACTGACCATCAATGATGGTGGTAATTCTGAAACAGTAACTTTACAATGTAATCGTAATACAGTTGGCAATCACACAGCTCAACTACAATTAATCACTAACGATCCGAATAATTCTACTGTAGTTTATGATTTGGAATGTATCAGTGAATTACCAGTCCAAATAGATATTACTTCACCAAACAATTTAACTATAACTGTGGATTTTGCTGGTGATGGTAGTGGTAATGTTACAAGTGATATTGCTGGAATTGACTGTAGTGCAAACTGTTCAAGTGAATATGAATCTGCTACCAAAATTAAGCTCACAGCCACACCAAATTCTGATTCTATATTTGAGCGTTGGGATGGCGATGGTGTTTGTAAATATGCAGAAATTTTTCTGGTAAAAGATATAACCTGTACTGCTTATTTTACTCTTAAACCAGTTGAATCAGAAGTTATTGTTGAACCTGTAGAAACTGCAATAGTAAAAAATCCTGTAATAAAACCTACTTGTACGCAAGCAACCGAAATGTTGTATGTAAACCAAAATGCTAATGGTTATAATAGCGGGCTTAATTGGCAGGATGCTTTCATAGATTTGCAAGATGCTTTGGAAGCAGCAAGAAATACTTGTCCTAATATCAAGCAAATTTGGATAGCCAAAGGAACTTATTATCCAACTACGAATAATGAACGTGATGTTAGCTTTGATCTAGTTAATAACGTAAAAATCTATGGTGGTTTTGCTGGTCATGAAGATGGATTGTCAGAGCAAAATTGTAATGCAATTCTAACTATTCTAAGTGGTGATATCGGAGTTAAAAACAATAATTCTGATAATAGCCAACATGTTGTAACTGCTAATGGAGTCAGTAGAAATACTTGGCTAAATTGTCTAAGTATCACTGATGGTAATGCAACTGAATGTGGTGGTGGAATGTTTAACGACCATGCCAGTCCAACCCTGAAATATATATCATTTAGTGGCAATCAAGCCCAATACGGTGCTGGTCTATGTAATATCAATGATAGTAATCCGTTAGTACAAACTAGCTCTATAAGTAACAATAGTGCCAATCAAGAAGGCGGCGGTATCTACAATAAGACTAGTAGTCCAGTTATCTGTCAAGTGTTTATCCAAAAAAATACGGCTAAATATGGAGCAGGAATATTTAATACCGAACAATCAGCTCCGATATTAAAACAAGCCAATATCACTGATAATAATGCCACTCAATTTGGTGGTGGTATGTTTAATAATTCCAGTACTCCACTTATAACTCATAGTATTATCAGCAAAAATAAATCTGCACAAGGAGCTGGAATGGTGAACCTTGATAGTAAACCATTGATTGGCCATCTAGTTCTTACTGCTAATAATTCTGAGGCAATGCTGAATGATAATAGCAATCCACAAATCACTCAATCTACTATTGCATTTAATCAAGCAGGAATTGTAAGTTATTCTAGTTTTCCAACGATTAGCAACAGTATTTTATGGGATATAACTCCAATTATTAACAAGGAAAATAGCACCACTACAGTTAGTTATTCCATAGTTAACAATGGTTGGGAAGGTAAAGGGAATAAATCTTCTGACCCATTATTGACTACAAATATTAATAATACGTTGCCAACAATGGCGGATGATGTCCATTTGCAAGTCCAATCGCAAGCTATTGATGCTGGTGATAATAGTTTGATTCCACAATATTTAAGCAATTCTGAATGTGATATTTTTGCTAATGATGACGAAGTGGATTTAGATTTTGACGGCAAAACTCGGATATTAGATGGTAATGCTGATGGTATTGAAACTGTGGATATGGGAGTTCATGAAGCTAACTTCTCATTTACTTATTTGCTTACTGTGGAATTAACTGGTGAAGGCTCTGGAACAGTTGTATCTAATGGAATTAACTGTGGTAATGATTGTAACCATAATTATTCCAGTGGAATTGACGTGTTATTAACTGCAACTGCCAACTCTAATTCAGTTTTTAATGGTTGGAGCGGGGATTGTGCTAGTAATGGTAATGTCAAAATGAATGGCTCTAAAAAATGCCAAGCTCAATTTGATTTAGTTACAACTGATGAAACTGATATTTCTGAACTAACGGATAATGCTTGTTCATTAGGTAACGTAATTCAAACTACTTGTAATTTTAATGGAAATACTGCTGAAGATATTTTGATTGAAGAAAATGGTAATATATCTTACGCAATTTTCACAACTAATATTAATAATAAGGGCCGAATCTCCAATTCTGAAATAACTGCGGATAGTACAATTACTGGTGGTATTTTAAGTGGTTATATTGATAACAAGGGAATTTTAGCAGATTTTGAATTTTTGGGTGCTGAAATAAGCGGTGGTACATTGGTTGGAAACATTGTCAATAATAGTGATGCAAGTGTAAATGGAATTATTAGGGATGTTTTATTGGCTCCTAATACTCGTATTACTGGCGGTAGATTAGGTGGTAGGATCATTGGTAATGCCGATGTACCAGCCATATTGGAAAACTTAGTCATTACGGATGGTAGTTATTTAAGCAATGTCATCATCGGTAATGATGTAACTTCAATTGGTAAGGTTGAATATGGGCCAGGTATCCAGTTCTACTTTGGCACTAAAAAAGTTCCATTTGAAAAAACCATAGTTAATGAAGAAACGATAAAAGACCTTACTTTCCGAGGTAAAAATTTATCTGGTGGCACTTTAGATGGTGCAATTAACATCACTATGGGTGGGACTATTACCAACGTAAAACTAACTGCTGGCACTAAAATAAATGGCGGTAATTTGCAAGGTAAAATAATTGGTGATGCTAAAAAACCAGTTATATTAACCAACCTTAGTATTGTCGCTGGTAGTTATTTAGAAAACGTTATTATCAGTAAAGATGTATATTTACCAGACGATGTGGAACTAGGGCCGAATGTCACTCAGTTTATAGAACCTGAAGAGGAAATTGAGATTTTACCAACAGCTTTGTTGATTGATAAGAATTTAGGTGTACATGAGCTATTTGACGCCAGCTTTGTTGCTAATATTAAATCTGGTAAATTCACTTACCCTAATCATGCTATGTTGACTTTTGAGGAGGCCAAAAAATTAGAATTATCTACCAATATAAATCCATTACCTGATGATATAGATAAGTCAGCAGATATGTTAGTAGTTGTTGAACACACAGATAGAGATAATCCAGAACGTAATTCTATTAAAATACTTGAGCCACCAAAATGGAATAAATGGGATAACGATATTTTCAGTTTGAAATCAATGCAACATTATCAACAATTGCCATTAAAGCTAAAATTACCGATTTATACTGGTGATTTAAATGATATTGCTGAAAAAGTATCCTTTATGTCTAATGGGTATCGAATGTTTCTGACTGACACTTCTGGCGAATATTCTTTTTATATAGGTTATCGATTACCAGATAATTCCATTGTTTATAATGGCCCAGAACCATTACATTTCTTTGTCGATTCTGGCCCAGAATCTTGTATCCTATATGCCCTGCACGATGATAAATTAAATGATACTCAAGTAGTTACTATTGATTTGAGTGCTGGTTTAAAAGGTGATATGACACCATTAGGCCCTATGCAATATGGACGAGATATGGAAGGTTTAGCTTTGCACCCAGATGACCCTGATTTACTGTTTGCTAGTGCAGGTAATCATGCTAATGTAGATGGTAAAAAGTTAAACGGTTATTTATACACTATCCATCGTAAAACTGGAGAAATGAAAGTTATTGGGCCAACTGGTTTTGAAAAGACTGCTGGTTTAGCTTTCAATCCAGTGGATAGAACTTTGTGGGCTTGGGGTAGAAATGAAGTAAAGGATAAATGGACTGGAATTATTAAAATTGACACCAAAACTGGTAAAGGTACACCAGTCAAACAACTCAACTATAAGCTTCATGATATGGGTGGTTTAGCTTGGAGTTTTGAAGGTCATAAACTCTATGCTTCTGGAGATGAGCATTTATGGGTGTATGATTTAGATAGCCAAACTTTTGATATTGCTTGTGATTTTGTTGATGACGGGCGAATTGAAGGGCTTGATACTCAGCCAAATGGTTTCTTATTAGTTGGAGTGGACCGGAAAGGTAAAAATGGTCGTGAAACTCGTATTTTGGCTTTTGACCCAGAAAAATGTGAGGTAGTACATAAACGGGTTTATAAGGGTTTGAAATACGATGATATTGAATCTATCGTGTGGCCAGCTACGGAATGTAATGATACTTCGTGGTTGGCAGATCATTGATTTAGGAGGTAGTCATGCGTGTGGCTACTTTAATATCAATCGCTGCGAGATAAGGAGAGGCAAGCCGAATTATTGAATAAGGTGCATGACGTTATCACTTAATGTATCCTACCAAATTATAATTTATCAATCAAACCTATGCGGCT
>DAOUSR010000020.1 GCA_030627125.1 Thioploca sp. | reverse complement strand
GTCCAATTACAAATCCAAATGGAGATATATTTGTTCGACTATCTGTTTTTGGAATAATTTCACTAAAACATTGTTTCAATTAGTATATCAGTTTCATTCATGGTGATTTTCTCATTTTGTTTTGATATTCTTTATTTTACCATAATTTTACCTTCTCAATTTACTAGGAATTATCCCGAACACCTATGAGTCCTAAGTAATGTAGTAATTACTTAAAAAAACCTTCTAGGTTTAAAAAACCCAGAAGGTTTAACACTACTTTATTTAGGACTATCTCTTTTTTTACTAAAAATAATTCCTTTATCTTTAAAGCATCTACAAAATCAGGTGAATGGGTTGAAACAAAAACTTGTCCGCCACGTTGAGCATATTCTCGTAATTTTTGAGCCAATTTTCTTAATAGGGTAGGATATAAATAATTTTCTAGTTCTTCAATACACAATAATGGACGAGGAGCAGGATCATGTAATAAAATCAAATAGGCAAACATTTTTATTGTGCCATCAGATTTATTAAAACCAATTTTTAAATAGTAAGTCATTAAAGGACTTGTTTTTTTCAAAATCACGAAATTTAATTTCAAATTCAATAAAGTCTTTTTCTGGATCGCTATTACGGGTTATAACTTCCTTAAAACCACCTTCTCGATTGACTGCAACTGTAACATTTTCCTTTAAGCAAGTAGCAAGAAAACTAAACACTTTAAAAAGAGTAGTCTTTCCCGAACCGTTGGCACCTAAAAAAACATTTAACCGTTGTAAATTAGTTACATGTAAATTTTTATACAATCTAAAATTTTTAACTTTAATCTGTTCTATTTGAGTTTTCATTCATTTATAAAAAGTTAAGTATTATATTAAGATTATTGGTAGCTTAAGGTATCGGGAACAATTAAAATTATTAAAAATCACCCCAACTGAGCCATTATCTCATCACTAATATCAGCATTGGAATAAACCTGTTGTACATCATCTAAATCTTCCAACATGTCTATTAAACGCAACATTTTTTGAGCTTCATCCAAATTCAAAGCCGAACTAATAGAAGCTCGTAAAGTAATTTCAGCTTGGATTGGTACTAAATTAGCTTTTTCAATCGCTGTCTTCACTGCATAAAAATCATCATCAGGCGAAGTAATTACATCAAAAGATTCATCATCATTTTTTACTACATCCGTAGCTCCAGCATTTAAAACTATTTCCATAAGTTGTTCTTCATCGGTGCCGAGCGGAAGGTTAAATAAACCTATTTTTTCAAATAGATAAGCTACTGAGCCATTAGTACCCAAATTTCCACCACATTTACTAAAAGCATGGCGTACTTCAGATACCGTGCGATTACGATTATCAGTCATACAATCAACTATTACCGCAATCCCACCCGAACCATAGCCTTCATAACGAACTTCTTCGTAATTATCAGCATCTTGGGTTCCAGAGCCACGTTTAATCGCTCGTTCTATTGTGTCTTTAGTCATATTATTAGCTAAAGCTTTATCAATAGCCGCTCGCAACCGAGGGTTAGAATCTGCTTCACCACCACCAATACGAGCCGCAACCGTTATTTCTCGAATCAATTTGGTAAATAATTTACCTCGTTTAACATCCTGGGCACCTTTACGATGTTGGATATTTGCCCATTTACTATGTCCAGCCATTATTTATCCTTTTCATTGGCAACCAAATTTTATGTCTACCTGTTTAGTAATTAATTTATCTCCATCAAACCAAACTTTTTCTCCATCTAATGACACATCACTGCTTGTAGTCACCGGGTAAAAACATTGGGGCGGAAAAATTGGCGATGGTAATTCTATTGGTTTAACTTTCCATGCTTTATCATTCTTAAAATTTACTAAAATTATATAATTATCCGGATGCCATTTAGCCCGCATTGGTTCATCAATGTCCATTGTCTGGGTATCAAATACATTCAAATTCTTTGCATATAAAAATTCTATTGTAACTGTACCACATTCTGGACTATAAATATTTGCTAACTGAGATCCATTAGGTGATGGAATTACAGTGTGATGTATTTGAGCTGGTTCTTTTATATCTTTCTTACAAGGCTGATTTTTATTATCTGGGGTTTCAATAATCAAAATTTCATTACCATTTTCATCAATTTTATCAAATCGTCTTGCCCCATTTTCTAACAACGATTCAACTATAAAATATCCAGCTTGTTTCATGTAAAAAATTTTATTAGCTTTATAATCACGCCATTCTGTGATATCACGTTGTTTATCAGTTTTTAAATCTTGTACAGAAATTCTATGTAAATTTTTCTCAGGATGTTCAATGATTATAGCTATTTCTGAACCATCATCGGCCCAAACTATATTTTTACTTTGGGAAGGCTTTGTTATATTACCAGCACAACCTATCAAGGAAATTACTAGTAAGTATTGTATTATTTTCATATCATTATCATATGGTATTGCAGGTTAAGATAAATTCAAGATGTTTGAATATATATTAATATTTCAAAAAATTCAAGTCAAGTATTTCCCAATTGAATGAATTATATCAATACCAATTAATATATTTATATAGAATTTCAGTAAAAATTAAGCATTCATAATTAAGAATTGTTATACCGAATTCAGCTCACTTTCCACCAATTTAATCATATTAAAAAATTCCTTCAGTAACTCATTAATATCGTTTATATTAAAAGTTTGGGTATGTTTTAATAATTGCTCACTATGTTCAATGAATATTTGTATATTATACGCATGTCCTAATTCAATCATTTTTTCAGCAAATTCCGTAACCGTTTCCATTTCCATCACAACATTAGTTTCCTGCCAAAGCGGCATAGCTTCTTGTTGTAATCGGTTTTGTAATTCTGCCAGATTAGTAATATTGGCCAGATTAAGTAAATTAGATGTTTTATTATATTTTAAATAACATGCTAATTCAGATAAAAGTTTAGAAATACTGATGGGTTTAGATAAAAATCCATCAAATCCATAAGTTTCAATTCTATCTTGTTCTTCTGAAGTTACAGAAGCAGTTAAAGCAACGATTGGAATATTAGAAGTTTTCGGATTATTTTTTAAATATTTAGTAGTTTCATAACCATCAATTCCAGGCATTTTTAGATCCATTAAAATTAATGCAGGCTGATATTCCTCGGCAAAAAATAATGCTTTCTGACCATTTTCCGCACACATAACTTCCAAATTAACTGGCGATAAGTATTCTTCTACTAAACTGCGATTAGATTCAATATCATCCACCACCAGCACTAAGTTTTTTTCAAAAGTAATATTATTGTAATTAAGATCACTATTCACTACTATATTTGCTCTGGAAGTAGCAATATTAACTTGCCGCAAAGTGATTGCAAAACAACTACCTTTGCCGGGTGTACTAGTTACCGCAATTTGGCCATTCATCATTTCCACCAAACGTTTAGAAATTGTTAACCCTAAACCAGTTCCTTCATATTGACGATTATTCTGGCCATTTTGTTGGCGAAATGATTCAAAAATAATATCTTGTTGCTCTAGCGGAATACCAATTCCACTGTCTTCTACGGTGATCAATAAGTCAACATAGCTTGATGTTGCAAAAATTTTCTTAGCATTAAGCTTGATATATCCAGTTTCAGTAAATTTGATAGCGTTGCCAATTAAATTTACCAACACTTGGCGTAATCTTACCCCATCTAAAGTTATTACTGACGGAATTGCTATATCTATATTTGAGCTAAATTTCAAATTATTTTCAGCAATTTTAAGAGTAAAAAATTGTTGTAAATCATTAAAAATATAGGTTAAACTTGTGGTTTCATATTGAATTTCTAGTCGTCCAGCTTCGATTTTAGATAAGTCAAGTATGTCATCAATTAAACTTAGGAGACTTTTACCAGCAGTTTGAATGGAATTAATATAACTTTTTTGTTTATGATCAGTTATTTTAGTAGCCAAAATATCGCTAAATCCAAGTACAGCATTCATAGGAGTACGAATTTCATGGCTCATATTAGCTAAAAACTCACTCTTAGCTCGATTAGCTGAATCTGCCTGCTCTTTAGCGTATTGTAATGCTAATTCCGTTTGTTTACGTTCGGTAATATCTAAAAAATATTCAATCATATGCATCACATTTCCAGCTTTATCCAAAATTGGAAAACCATGTATTTCAGTATCAATAGCCTTACCATCTTGATTAAAGTGAATATGTTCGGTAATAAATGGTTTTTTCGTTTTTTTAACCATGCTGATAGGGCAATTTTCAGCACAGGGCTTGGTTTTCTTGTGCATGAGTTTATAACAAGTAATTTTTGGTTCTAAGCCTAATTTTTTGGTAGTTGAATTGGCAATTTTAATTTGATAACTGTTTATGTCTACCACAAAAAAAGGATGATCAAGTGAGTCGATAATATGTTGTAGGAATTCACCTTGTTGCTGAATTTTTTCTTTTGCTAGTCTAGTTTTGGATTGTTCGGTTATTATTAAATCATTATTGGCTTTATTTAATTCGGCTTCTAACTGACCGATGAACAGGTAAAAAAATACTAATAATCCACCGCCTATTAAAATGGAAATAATTATCAATATAATTAGTAAAACTTGCATGGTTGTTTCTTGTTCAGATACATCATTTAATACTACAACTTTGCCCAGCTCTTGTTTACTGGCATCAAATATTGGTAGAATGCCACCCCGATAACTCTTACCACCAATAATAAGATCAAGCAATACAGTGAGATGTTTATGTTTAGCATCTGATAAAGTATTTTCTATAAAATCGTGCATTGCTGGCGGAATTATCGGCATAGTTTTATCAATCACAACCACTTTAAAAAACTGATTCCAATCTCCATTATGCCCAATCATTCTTAAGCCTTCCTCCCAATCAGTACGATTTAAAAATGGTTTTTTGACGGTAAAAAATAACTCGACATTTAGAATTTGTTTAAGTGCTACAGTGATATGTTCGATTTCTTTACCAAACTCAATATAACCAACTAATTCGCCATTTATTCGCCAAGGATATACAAATCGTAAGGTGAAAGTACCAAATTTGCCTAATTCAATACCGTAAACTGAAGTATCTTTGCGTATAGCTTCTGCTAAAGTGAATCTTGGGATAATATCTCCATAACGTGGAGAATTATGCACTCGTAAAAAACACGCTTTATTTAATTCAATAAAATAAAAATGGGTTATTTGATATTTGGCTAAAATCACATTAAAAAATGGGAGAGCCTGTTGTAATAACTTATTTCTGTCTTTGGCTTGGTAAGCTGTTTGAATATTTTTATTTAATTGCAGAATATTGATTTGACTTTCCAAAACTTTAGCATCTTCATCAAGTTTCATGTTAAACAATTGCTCAACATCTTCTAGGTGCATTGCTGTTTTTTTATCAATGTACAGTTGTTGTAAATAATAAATACTAAAAATCGAAATTAGCAATAAAATCAGTAAAGTTAGACTGAGAGGAATCAGAATTTTTTTAGTTATGGGTTGCATCTTTAAATTCCTATCAATGACTTAGTAGATAATTCTTTGAGTATTTTTTGAATTTCAGCTATGTTGAAGGTTTGAGTATATTCTAACAATTTTTCACCATGATGCACAAAAACCGAGATATTATATTCTTCTCCTAATTCTATCAATTTTTCAGCACATTCACTAACCATATCCATTTCCATTACGGCATTTATTTCAGTTACCAAAGGAATAATTTCTTGAGTAATCTTAGTTTTTAACTCCGCATTAATTGTGCTAGTAATTACTGAAGTGTCTGAATGGTATTGTTGAAATGAGGTATGTTGTAGTATAGATGGTGCCGTAACAACTACCTTGACTCTTGGTAATATAATACTAAAACTACTGCCTTTACCGGGAATACTAGTTACTGATATTTGCCCATTCATCATTTCAACTAACCGTTTGCTAATAGCCAAACCTAATCCAGTACCGCCATATTTACGAGTACTCTGTCCATCTTGCTGCCTAAATGATTCAAAAATAATTTCTTGTTGATCGGCAGGTATGCCAATGCCACTATCTTCTATTGTAACAACTAATTCTAATTGATTAGACTTGTCTTTCTGATAAATTTGCTTCGCATTTATTTTAATATAACCAGAATCAGTAAATTTGATAGCATTACCAATTAGATTTAGTAATATTTGGCGTAATCTAATTTCATCCAACATTAAAGTTTCTGGCAGTTCCGTATCAATGTCAACAATAAAATCCAAGTTTTTTTCAGCTATTTTAAGCACAAAAATTTGTTGTAACTCATTAAAAATAGCTAATATATTAACTGGTTCATAGTGAATTTTAAACCGACCAGCTTCAATTTTAGATAAATCAAGTATGTCATTGATTAAATTTAATAAATTTTTTCCGGCGATTTGAATTGACTCAAGATAGCTTTTTTGCTTGATATCTGTAATTTGAAAAGCTAAAATATCACTAAATCCAATCACAGCATTCATTGGAGTGCGAATTTCATGACTCATATTAGCTAAAAACTCACTCTTAGCTTGATTCGCAGCATTAGCCGCATCTCTAGCCTTTTTTAGATCATTTTCAACTTTTTTACGTTCAGTAATGTCTTCAATTTTAGCTAAAAAATAAGTTACTTCTCCCTTGTCATTATAAAAAACTGAGGCTGCTAAATTGCCACAAATAACCTTACCATCTTTCCTAATATAACGTTTTTCCATCTGATAAAATGAAATTTCACCATTTTTGGCCCTTTGTACTAATTTTGAATTTAACTTAATATCATCCAGATGACTAATATCTCTAACGCTCATTTGCAAAAATTCTGCTTCGGTATAACCTAACATTTGACAAAAAGCGGCATTAGCTTTAGTAAAGTTAAGCTTTGCATCAGTAATTACCATTCCAATCGGCCCTTCTTCAAACATTTTACGGAACCATGCTTCACTATTTTGCAATTTTTCTTTAGCTTTCATGCGTTCAGTAATATCCACAAAAGTTACTACTAACCCAATATTTTTACCATGTTTAAATATAGGATAAGACCAATATTCAGCCGGAAAACTGGTGTTATCAGCTCGCCATAAAATTTCAGTATCAACGTGGATACCTTTACCATGTATAAAGGAATTATGAATATTGCATTCTTCTATTAGATAATGTGAACCATCAATTTTGGTATGATGAATTAATTTATGAATATTTTGGTGAATTAAATCATCGGCACTAGCATAACCTAATAATTTAACGCAAGCTGGATTACAAAAAGTACAATTGCCTTGTAAATCTAAACCATAAATTGCTTCTGGAGCTGAATCTAATAATAATCGATTTTTTTCATCACTTTCTTGTAACGCTTTTTGTATATGTTTTCGCTCAATAATTTCTGCTTGTAACTGTTGGTTTATTTGATTGAGTTTGAGCGTACGTTCGGTTACTAATTCTTCTAAATCATCATGGTATTTAGTTAATTCTTCTTCTATTTGCCTACGCTCAATTATCTCTTCTTGTAATTGTTCATTGCTTGCATGTAATTCTTTAGTCCGTTCTTTTACTTTAAGTTCTAACTTATTGGAAAAATTTTGTAAGGCAATTTCTAAGCGTTTGTTTACCGTAATATCAAACATCACACCGTATAATTTCACAACTTGGCCATTTTCAATCTCAACATGCACTGAGTCCTTGACCCAAATATTAAAATTTCTCTTAGTTATTAAGCGATATTCGGAGATATTATTTTTTTGATGAAATATTGCTTTTTCCCGGTGTTTTACTATATGACATCTATCATCAGGGTGAATATGCTCAAGCCAAAAATTAGGAGTTAGCCAATTTGCAAGCGGAAAACCAACCAGATATTCAGCCTGTTTGCTGACAAAAGTAAATTGAAAAGTTTTAACATCCGCTTCCCAAACTATGCCATCAATAGAATTTACCAAATTTTCATAACGATGTTGATTAGTTTCTAAATTTAAAACTAGAGCTTGAATCCCAATTTTTTGTTGTTTAATTTCAACTATTTTTTGTCTAAGTTCAGCCGTCCTATCTAAAACCTGTGTTTCAAGTTCATTTTGATGATTATGTAGTTGGTCTTGAGTATTTTTAATTTTAGTTATCATGCGATTGAACAATATGGAAAGCTGTCCAATTTCATCTTTAGTATTAATATCAATTTGATAGTTCCAATTACCCCTTTCAATTTCTGCAGTTTTGCGTTGTAATTGGATAATAGGATAAATAAGATTTCTGGCAATTAAAAAGGCTGCGATACTACTTAAAGTTAATAATAACATCAAAAAAAATACCATAATTTGTACGAGTTTAGTTACTGGTGCAAAAGCTTCTTCCATACTTATTTCAGCCAACAAACACCACTTACCTATTTGTCGATGAGTTCCAATAACCATTTTACCTTGATAATTTTTATAGTTATCAACATTGAGCAAGGTTTTAATATTTTTTACTCTTGATACCGCAACGTCTTCCAAATGGTTATAAACTTCGGTTGCAAGTATATTTTTTGATATTACAGCACTTAAAATGATAACAATAATTCCGGTTATTAAAATTACTGTAAAGATGATACTAAAAATTTTGAGTTGTATTTTCATAGTTGTTTGACTCAATGGTATCAATTATAGAACAATATTATTCAGTTATAAAATAGCTATATATAGTATAAAATTTAATACAATGTTATTATAACTGATATTAAGTAGTTTTAAATCGTTAAGTTAATATTGTTCTTAAACTGGAGTTTGGAAACGATTTCAATTTATAGTGTAAAGTTTTGGATTATTTACTTTAAAATCAAAAAATCACTAAAAATTTAGACTCTAATATTTACTTAAAACTTAATGGCATTGTTATAAGCAAGATGGTAAAATATTCTTATTATCGTTAGACTTACCAAATAAAAAATCTCTTATTAATATGAAATAACAGGTATTCTCAAAATCAGTAAATCAATCCATGAATTAGTAGGTTAATTTGACTCAGATTTTCAAAAAAAATTGCATAATTGTGATTGCTGGTGGTGTTTCGGCTCAAAGGAATAGATATTGCTGTGGAAAAAGTTTTGCTTTGGACTCCAATTATGTGTAAAGTCAATATGCTCGCCCCCACGAAAAACTCGTAAGATTCAAAAACTATATCCTATTTTATAAAATATTATAAATATTAATCAAATATGAATCAAATATGAATATTAATAACCCCGTTATATTAACTGTAGATGACAGCATAGCAAATTTAGTTTTAGCTAGTGCAGTTTTACAAGAAGCTGGTTATGAAGTTTTATTAGCCAAAGAAGGCAAATCTGCATTAAAGATAACTAAGGAAAAAAAACCTGATTTAATTTTATTAGATATAGAAATGCCAGAATGGAATGGTTATGAGACTTGTAAACATATCAAAGCGGACCCTGAATTAGCTGCTATACCAATTTTATTTCTGTCAACCTTAACCAAAGCCAAAGATAAATTAGAGGCTTTTGAAGCTGGTGGAGTTGATTACATAAATAAACCATTTGAAGAGAAAGAACTGTTAGCCAGAGTGCATACTCATGTCGAACTATATCATTTACGAAATAAGCTAGAACAAAAAATTAATGAACAGAATAAAGAAATATCCGAATATGCAAATCAGTTAGAACAAAAAGTTGAAAAACGTACTGCGGAACTGAATCAGGCCAAAAAATTAGCTGAAGAAGCCAATACTACTAAGAGTCAATTTTTAGCTAATATGAGCCATGAATTACGCACTCCCATGAATGCCATAATTGGTTATAGCGAAATGCTAAAAGAAGATGCTGACGAGATGGAATTGACTGATTGTTCGAATGATTTAGATAAAATTAATTCTGCTGGAAAACATTTATTAGGACTCATTAACGATATATTAGATTTGTCTAAAATTGAATCAGGTAAAATGGAATTATATTTAGAACAATTTAAAATTGAAGATTTAGTTAGCGAAATTATCGATACTGTTCAACCATTAGCCCAAAAGAGAAATAATCAGTTTGAAGTTCATTTTATTAAATCACCAATTAAAATCTTATATGCTGATTTAACTAAAACTCGCCAAATTTTATTTAATTTATTGAGTAATTCTAACAAATTTTCTGAAAATAGCACTATTTTAATCGAAGTAGAGTATGAATCTAAACAATGTAATGGTGAAGATGTAATTAGGTTTGAAGTTGTTGATGATGGTATTGGTATAACTCAAGAGCAACAAAATAACTTATTTCAACCTTTTACTCAACTAGATGCTTCCACTACTCGTAGATTTGGCGGAACTGGTTTGGGATTATCTATCAGCAAGCAGTTTGTTGAAATGATGGGTGGTTCAATTTGCGTAGATAGCAGATTTGGGGAAGGTAGTGCCTTTAAATTTTATTTGCCAGTAGTGGTAAAAAAACTAGAAATTCAAGAACCAATAGTTGAAGAAGTTGAAGAACATGGAATTGTATTAGTCATTGATGATGATAAAGTTACCAGAGAAATGCTCAAAAAATATTTAAGCAATTTAGGTTATTCAGTTGCCATTGCTTCCAACGGTAAAGATGGACTTAGATTAGCTAAAAAACTGCGTCCAGATGCAATTTTACTGGATGTTAAGATGCCTCAGATGGATGGCTGGAATGTACTTTCTAATTTAAAAAATGATCCAGTATTATCTGATATTCCAGTTATTATGACTTCCATGGAAAAACAGCATGATAAAGGTTATGCAATGGGAGCAACCGACTATATGGTAAAACCAGTTGGGCGAGATCAATTAGCTACGATATTAAATAAATATAATATTGGTGATGAATCACAACAGTTAGCAATGGTAATTGAAGATGAAGTAGTTACTCGAGAGATGATGAATAATATGCTTAAATCTGAAGGTTGGCGGGTATTTAAGGCTGAAAATGGTAAAGTAGCTTTAGAACATCTTGCTGATAAAAATCCTTCTCTAATTTTACTAGATTTATTAATGCCAGAAATGGATGGTTTTGAATTTGTAGCTCGTTTGCGTAGTAATGAAAAATGGCGTTCTATACCGGTTGTAGTACTAACTTCAGCAAAATTGAGTGCTAGTGATCAAGCTCATTTGCATAGCTATGTTGATGGAATTTTTCAAAAAGAAAGTTATAACCGAGATGATTTATTTGAATTAATTAGAGGCCAAGTTGCTGATGCTACTATAGCTATGGAAAATCTTGTTCTGCCAGATTCAAACCAACTTTGAATATTTCAAATGGTTTAGTTGAAAATTTTAGAATTTGTTTGGCACTGGCATTACAAACTCTAATTTTTCCGTTAGTATATTGGAGGATGACTCTTTCTTGCATGGAAGCAATTATTAATTGGTAAAGTGTTTTGGTAGCTATTAGTGAATTTTTATTAAGGATAGATGGTATTTCATAATTATTAATGCCCAATTTGAAACTCTGTATAACATCAGATTGTAAGGGGTACTTTTAACCTAACAATTTGTCCTCGATGATCTGTATTGAAATTAGTAAATAATTTCGTCTTAAGTTCCTGAAAACGCTTGTGTATCCAAACATGATCAAGGTCATATAAAGGTAAATAAGATTTCCAGGTGCCACGCCAATCTGAGGAAAATTTAGCAGCTAAGTTATAACCGCCACCTATATGAGCAAATTTTTCAAAACCAAGGCTTCTGCTTAAAGCATTAAAATCACCGACAATAATATCAATTGGTTGACCTTTTGCATGGTATTTTTTTATTGTTTTAGTCATGCTCATTAACATAGGAGTTCGCCATCTTGGTAATATTTTTTTTGATAAAATACCAAATCGTTCTGACATATTACGTCCTGCGTCTATTGCTAATATACGTAAAGGCTGGTCATATATTGTTACAATAACTGTCATTGCACGTGCGTTGTTAATATCTACGTAATGTTCAAATTTTAAAGGCCACGCCGAACATACAACCAAAGGATTTTTTCGTTTTTCTCCATACATAACCATAGACCATTTATTTCCTAGCTGTTTAAGCAATTGTTCGAGTTTAAATTTAGACGGAGTTTCATTGATAATTACAACATCTGGTTGTCTTTGTTTAATGTCCTTAGTAACGGATTGCCAACCTATTCCCCAACGTACATTCCAATGCAATATATTTATATTTCTCTCTGGGCTAACTAGGGTACCACCAGTTCCTATCATAGAAAATCCTCCCCAAATTATTATTGCTAATCCAAAGAAAATAAATAAGTTACGATCCTTTTTTGACACTCCCCACAATATAGCCCAAAACCCAAGCGGTAATAAAGGAATGTACATTAACAATGCTAATTCTACTGTACGATCGCGTATAATGTGACCTACAATAGCTAGGATAATAAGTAAAACAGTTACTATCGTTAAGGGATGGGGTAATTTCATATTACTAGCCTGATTAAATAGCTGATGTTACGCATTAAATGCTATAGTATGAGCTATGTTCAAATCGTTTAATCTCTTAAGTACCAATAATATCTGTTGTAATTGCATTAGTTAAATTCGTATTAGTTAAATCTGCTTTACTTACATCAGCTCGACTTAAATTAGCTTCCGTTAAATTAGCATTGGTTAAATTAGCTTCTGTCAAATCCGCTCCACTTAAATTACTTTTAGTTAAATTAGCTTCACTAAGATTAGTATTATATAAATCAGTCCATCTTAGATCGGTTCCAATTAATATTGCTCCTTGCAAATTAGCTTCACTTAAATCAGCTTCACTTAAGTCGGCATTGCTTAAATCAGCTTCTCTTAAATCGGCTTGTCTTAAGTCAGCACTATTCAAATCAGAACAACGTAAATCAGTTCCACTTAAATTGGCTCCACTTAAATTGGCTCCAAATAAAAAAGTTCGACTTAAATCAGAACCTCTTAAATTAGCATTTTTTAAAATTGTATTATTTAAATCCATTTCACTTAAATCTAATCCTACTAAATTACAACCTTGACATTCATTAGTGTTTTTTAGTTTTTCAATATTTGTCATAACAACTTCCGATGTAACATTAAAAAATTATCTAATTTAACAATCATATTCGCACCCAATATAAATATTATGGCAGAATTTATGCCAAACAAAAAATATTGTAACTACCACCATGCTCATACCAACTTTTTATAATATTTATCAATAAATTATAAATTTAATCTAATACTACATGTCTAGTGCAAGAAATATAACTATAATGTGAATTAAGAGCAAAAAAATGTCGAGAAAAGAGAAATAGTATAAAATGAGAAATAATTAAAATCAAGATAGGTAGAGCAATGGAATCGTGATGGTCGGTTACGCTTTGCTCCTACAAATCATATATGTAGGGGCAAATCCTTTGCCCTTAACTTAATGACATTGAACGAGGCAGTTAGGAACGAGTCGAAAGATAAATCTCAATGTAAAAATAGGAATGTTACTATGATTCATGCCGAGTGAAAGTTTGAAACCCTTCAGTTTGACATAACATATCTCGTTTTGCCAATTTAAGGTCTTCCAACACCATTTCTTTGACTAATTCTGCAAAGGAAATACGTGGTTCCCAACCTAGCTTTTCTTTTGCTTTAGTTGGATCACCGAGCAAACTCTCAACTTCGGTAGGGCGAAAATAACGTGGATCAACAGAAACTATGTTTTTTCCTGAGTCATCAAAACCTTTTTCATCTATCCCAGAACCTTGCCAATTAATATTAATTCCTAATTCTGCAGCTGCCAAATTAACAAAATCCCGAACACTGTATTGCTTACCTGATGCTATGACAAAATCTTCTGGTTGCTCTTGTTGTAACATCAGCCATTGCATTTCCACATAATCCTTAGCATGTCCCCAATCACGTTTAGCATCCATATTACCAAGATATAAGCAGTCTTGTAAGCCAAGTTTTATCCTTGCCAAAGCTCTAGTTATCTTTCTGGTAACAAAAGTTTCGCCTCGAAGCGGACTATTATGTAAAATAATACTACCCACGCCAGCAACAAAATGCCCGCTTTCAGTTGCAAGGTCAAATACCCATTCATTGTCTTCTATAAATATTGGGGTAACTTTATGCAATTCTTGAGGATTTTTCTGTAAATGTGATTCAGATTGTTCGTTAGAATAAGCTGTTGAAATATTTAGTTGATAGTAATTTTTACCATTTTTTTGTGCTAAATATACAGGGATAACATTACCTTGTAAGTAATAAAGATAATATAATCCTTGGGCTAACAGAATACTATTAGTTTTAATACTGTTTTCTTTAGCAGATTTAAGGTCATCTCTCAAATAATAACCTTGTAAAAAATTTGCTTGTATTGTTAAATCTGCATTTATAATTAATGCTGGAACTCGTTTGTAACCGGCTTTATTATAAAGTTGTTGTCTTATCCAAGCTACGTGTTTAGCTACACCTGACAAATAAACTTGGCCTACTTTATTATCTGCACAGCCTGATAGACTTTCATCACATCTACTATTTCCCAGAAAAAGACGTGACCACAATTCACTTATGCGTTCTCTCAAAGATATGTTGTTATTGGTAAATTGAATAATATTATTACTGGGAACATAACCATCTGCTGCTAACATTCCTAAAAACTCTGCCATTTCAGGCGTAATACGGGTCCAACAAGAGCCAGTAGGTAGACGTTCAGCAATTAATAATTCATCACCTAGTTTTAAATGATCGGTTCTAATTTTCTGGCTAGTAGACAATAAGGCATGATGATGGGCAGTGGTTGAAACAATTCCAGTACGTGCTTGTATGGCTAATAAATTATGGTCTTTATTATTCTTATCTCTTTTGGTGGCTGTAATTGCTTGTAAAACTGTCCAATTTTTACCGTCCCAAATATCTATACCAGAAAGCTCATTTAATTGTATATTCTTGCCTTTTCTTCGTAGAGGAACTAATTCATCTGGTGTACAAATATTAATTAAATTATTAACTCTAGTAATTAAAGGTGTATCTATAGTAATACATTCATGGTTGAACAATATACCATTGCAAGCATAAATGCCATAAGCCTCTCGATAATTTACGGTAATCCAATAAGCATATAATTTAGCAACAGCATAGGGTGAACGTGGATAAAAAGGAGTGGTTTCAGTTTGAGGAGTTTCTTGGACTTTACCAAAAAGTTCTGAAGTTGAGGCTTGGTAAAAGTGGACTTTTTGTTCAAGTTTTAAGATACGGATAGCTTCCAATATTCTTAAAGTTCCTAAAGCATCAGAATTTGTAGTGTATTCTGGTTCTTCAAATGATACTTGTACATGGCTTTGAGCTGCTAAATTATAAATTTCATCTGGCTGTACTTGTTTGATAATTTTAATTAAGCTAGAAGAATCAGTCATATCCCCATGATGTAGTATAAAACATTGGTCTTTCTCATGTGGGTCTTGATAAAGATGGTCTATTCTATCAGTATTAAATAGTGAACTACGACGCTTAATACCATGAACCTCATAACCTTTTTTTAATAGAAATTCTGCTAGATAAGCTCCATCTTGCCCAGTAATTCCAGTTATTAATGCTTTACGTTTCATATTATCTAAGTTTTAAGTTACAATGATTCGGACTGTGTAATAGTTTATAATTGCTTATCATTAATTCATTCAAAATAACTCATCTCGAATACTTTTAGCATGAGAAAAAATCGTTTCAATTTGCTCACTATCCTTCTGTTTAATCGCATTAATCAATTTATTTAAATCACTATTAAAACAGTCTAACATTTGTAAAATAGCTTCTTGATTGGATAAACAAATATCATGCCACATACGTGGATCACTGGATGCAATTCTAGTGAAATCTCGAAATCCACCAGCAGCAAATTGGAAAATTTCGGTCTTAGAATCCATCTTTGCAAGTGTGTTTACCAAACTATATGCTAACAAATGAGGCAAATGACTAGTGGCTGCTAAAACTTGATCATGGTGAGCAGCTGACATGTTTACTACTTTAGCTCCAGCTATTTCCCACATACTTTTTACTAATTCAGTAGCCTGCGATTTAGTTTCTGGCAAAGTGGTTAGTATAACTCGCTTATCTTCAAATAAATTAGGATTAGCTGCTGTAACTCCACTTTTTTCCGAACCAGCAATAGGATGACCTGGAACAAAATCTGCTAAATGTTGAGTTAAATGCTGTTTAGCATCTGCAATAACACTTATTTTAGCACTACCTACATCAGTGATTACTGCTTGTGGAGATAAAGACTTATTGATAGCTTTAAATATATTGGCTATTGAACCTAATGGTACTGCAATTATAACCATATCAGCATCTTTTACTGCTTCAGCAGGGTCATGATAATAACGGTCTATAATTCCTAAATCAATCGCTTGACGTAAGTTTTCAACTCCACGTCCACAACCAATAACCTCATTACACTCTCCAGCTTTTCTAAGGGAACTAGCCAAAGAAGCACCGATCAAACCAACTCCAATAATAGATAAACGTTGAATTAACATTATGGCTTGTCAATTACTTTATGGACTAAACGTTCACCTTCGGTAACTTGCTTAACCGATAGTTTTTCTAACAAAAAATTCAGTCCTCCAATAGCTGCTTGATTGTCTTGTTTAGCTGCTAATGATACCCATTTATAAGCTTGAATAAGGTCTTTTTTTACACCTTCACCTTTGTAATACATCATTCCAAGATTATTTTGAGCATCTGCCAATCCTTGTTTAGCTGCTAACATGGCCCAATGAGCAGCTTCACCATAATGTTGTTTAACCCCTTTACCTTGATAATATAAATTTCCCATCCCACTTTGGGCTTTAGCATAGCCTTGTTTAGCAGCTTTACGAAACCATTTTTCAGCTTGATCAAAATCTTGCTTAATATTATGTTCACCTTTATAATACATCAATCCTAAATCATATTGAGCTTCTGCATAGCCTTGTTCTGCGGCCTTATTAAACCAACGTTTTGCTTCGGAAAAGTTTTTATTTACTCCCTCACCTTTTTGGTACATTTTAGCTAAATATTGCTGTGCTGTCGCATCCCCACTCATAGCTGCTTTCCAAAAAAAGCGTTTAGCATGTAAAGAATTTTGTGGAACCCCTTCACCAAGGTAACTCATTTGCCCTAAACTGAATTTTGCTTTGGAATCACCTTGTTTAGCAGCCTTACGATACCAATTTAATGCTTTAATATAATTTTTAGGTACTCCTTTACCGGTTTGGTACATATTAGCCAGATTATATTGTGCGTCTGCTAATCCAAGCTCAGCAGCTTTTTGAAACCAATCGATGGCTTTGTTAAAATCTTGGGTAACTACTTTACCTTCATAATACATAAATCCCAAATTATTTTGAGCTACATCAAATCCCATATCAGCAGCTTTTTCATATCCGTTAATGGCTGTCTTAAAATCATCTTGTTCATAATACTTTTGAGCCTGAGCAAGAATATTTTCTGCTGTTCCAGTAAATACTTCTTTAGGTTGCTCCTCATGGACAACATTAGTACTACAGCCATATAATAAAATTAAGATTAATAAAATTTTGTTCGACATATATTCCTAAATAAATTAATTTGTAAGATAAACTCCATCCATTGCTAGTGGATGACGTTATTGCCTATTCTATAATTAAGGTTCACCAATAATTTCATCATCTTTAAACTTCCAACCAGCTGTACGTAATTTCTGAACTGATACAATTCCATATATAGGGTCTATATTTTGCATATATTCAATCAAATATTTAACTAATTTCTGGGCTTCAATATTTGGCTTGGATTCCCATGTTGTGATATTAAACGTGCGATATAATGGATAATCGCCACTTATTAATTTAGCATTGTCTGTCGGTGCAATCGAATCAATAGATAATATTTTAGTGATACCTTTGGACTGATAATTTTGCAGCATCCATAAGGTTTCATAACCAATAGCATATTGATTGCTTGCTGTTTCCGATATCATATCTGGTATGGTGCTTATTTCTGACATACGAGGGCTAAATAAATCTTCATTGTCTAAGAGTAATCGCCAGTGACCAGGCCTTTGTTTGCAATGTAACCTACCAAATACTTTAATCATTTTTTTTGGTCCATTAATATCTGACCAACGAAAAATACTGCCTTGAAAAATTTTCTGGGCTTGGGCAAAAGTTAAGTTATCGACCATATTCTTAGGATTGACTAATAAAGCCAATGAACCGATTCCAAGAGTGTGAAATTTAATACCAGGTAATCGATCAGCTTCACTAGGAGGACAACAAAAACCGGCAATATCAGCAATCTTATCTTTCAAGGCTTTGGCAGAAGTACCACAAGTGCCTTCTTGGACTGAAATATCAAGTTTGTATTGTTTCGCATATTGCTGGATAACAGACAATAATGCTGGATACAATTGTTGGTCTAAAGAAACTGCTATATCGGCTCCATCAGCCCATTTTTCATATTGAATTGGTTGTTCTAACCATGCTTTAGGCATATCAACTGATTTTGCAGGATTGGTAAAAGCTTTGCCAACTAATAATTCATCTGCTCCACAAACTACAGTAGTTACGAGCATCATACAACCAATAAGTAATTTTTTCATCATTTATCTCTTAATTCTGGGATGCAATTTTAATTTCTGTGAATATGGAAATTTTTATATGATTCTATTCTATCATATATTATTAACTAAGGTTAAGCAGAAAACTACTACTAAAGTGAACTGTTGAAGTGTAAAATTTATTTTGCACTCCGTTTGGCAATTTTCTGCGTAATATTAGTAATTTAATTAATTTTTTCAATAATCTGCTGTTTTAGCTTATTAAGTTCAGGATCATTGGAAGAAACTTGTAATCCTCTTTCCAACCAAATCATGCTACTTTTATAACGACCTTGGTTATACTTCTGTAAAGACAATCTATGATACTTTTTAACAATTTTTTTCAAACCTTTTTGGGCTTTAGTATTATCAGGTACAATTGCTAATATTTGTTTAAAAGTAGCAACAGCATTATTATCTTTTGGAGTAGAATACAGTTGTTTAACTATTTGTTTTTGAGCTTTAGCAAATAAATTGTCAGTAATTTTAGTCAATAAATTTTTAGTATTTTGATTATCAGGAGCAATTTCTAGCATTACATTGTATGTAGCATAAGCATCACTTACTGATTTGTCCAGTTGTTGTTTAGCACGTATATTAAGTTTTGTAATAATTTCATTGAATAATGCTTTGGTATTTTGATGATTTGGGGCAATTTTCGAAAGCTTTTTATACATTTTGTAGGCACTATCACGTCCACTAAGTTTAGTAGTTAACCGATTTTTGCTAATAAAATTTATTCCCTGTTCAAAATACCATGCCACAATATCATCTAGTATTTTTTGAGCTTGTTGAGGATATTCTTTTAATATAATTTGATAAGTACTATAAGCATTATTATCTTTAGGTGAAGTTAAACGTTTCATAGCAATTTGTTTATGAGCTTTGTTTAACAATAATTTCACATTTGAAATTGGTATCGTATCTACAATTGGCGTTGGTTTAATTACTAATGCAGTATGTGTTTCTGCAGGTATATTCATTGCAACTGGTGTAAGTTTAATAGGTTGACTATCTGAGTAATTTTTCAATAATTTTTCTGAAATATCATTAGGATTAGCTTTTTGAATTGAGCCAATTGAAACATTCACAATTTTGTCGGGGGCAGTAATCTGAACAGTATTTAACGAATCATCTGGATTAACTATTAAAGGTTGAACTGAGCCCAAAAAAACATAAATTCCACCACAAATAACGATACTCAATATTGATAGCCATTTGATAAAATCAAAATCTTCAGTAATATGGACTCTTTTTCTAATAACAGGGTCTATTGGTTTATTTATACGCATATTTTAAATACCTGATTAAGATAAATTAATGAACAAGGAATTTTTATATATATTTACAGATGTAATTAACTATAAAGCAAAAAATTGGCCAATTATTTTTAAACTACATTAGAAATTTGGATATTTACCTTTTAATTGTGATATTAATTACTTTTGTAATATAATATATTTATCATGTAACTAATATTCGCAAACGTCAACCTTGCAATACCAGATGAATATCGAATCTTAACATTAATTTTTTCTAACTACTTGCTTACTAGATAATGCTTGAATAACTTTATTTTTCTCTCCCATCGCAACCACTTGTCCAGCATCCATAACTATCAAATTATCCACTAACGATAGCAACGAAGTTCGATGAGTGACTAATAATAAAGTTTTACCAGCCAAATTTAACCGAGTTTTAAACTGTTCTTCTGCGTTATTATCCATTGCATTCGTAGGCTCATCAAACAATAATATCTGTGGATTGAGCAATAATGCTCTTGCTAGTGCAATCATTTGGCGTTGCCCACCAGATAAACCAACTCCACGTTCGCCAATTGGCATATCAAATCCCATAGGATGCTGATTAGTAAACTCTGTTACCCCAGCTAATTCAGCAGCTTG
Source organism: Thioploca sp. (assembly GCA_030627125.1). Taxonomy (GTDB): domain Bacteria; phylum Pseudomonadota; class Gammaproteobacteria; order Beggiatoales; family Beggiatoaceae; genus DRQV01. The sequence goes on along the minus strand of DAOUSR010000020.1, from coordinate 10,437 downwards.
CAACATCATGCTATCTGTTACATAAGTGGCTCCCATTACAATGTTATCTTTCACACTACCATAAAATAATTCAACTTCTTGTGGGACATAACCTATTTGCTTGCGTAATTCGGCTGGATCAATTTGTTGACTATCAATTCCATCCAATAAAATTTTTCCATTACTAGGTTGATAAAGCTGTAAAATTAGTTTAGCCAACGTGCTTTTGCCGGAACCAATTCGACCAATTATACCTATTCTCTGATCAGTTGCTATCTTAAAATTAACGTTATTGAGAGCTTCTTGGTTGGAATAGTTAAAGCTAACTTGTTTAAATTCAATATTACCCTGTAATTTAGGCCGATTTAAAAATTGGCTTTTTATTGGTCGTTCTATCGGCATTTGCATGACTTGGTTCAGAGCATGTAAAGCTGCTATTGAATGGTGATAACGAGTTAATAAACTAGCAATTTGAGCCATTGGAGCTAAAGCTCGGCCAGTTAAAATACTGCAAGCAATCAACGCACCCATCGTCAACTCACCTGCCACAATTAAATACACTCCATAAACCACTACTACAACCGTAGACATCTGCTGCACAAATAAGGCAAAATTAACTGAAATAGCTGATAACAAACGTGATTTTAAAGAAGACTGAGAAATTTCCGTTATTAATTGCTCCCATTTTCTTTGCATTTGACCTTCGGCACCAGTAGTCTTAATGGTTTCCATAGCGGTTAAAATTTCTACTAACATGGCATGTTTCTGAGTGCTGGCTCGAAAAGTTTGGTAAATCACTTTGCGTAACGGAAATTGAATTAAAATGCTAAAAATAATTATTATTGGCATAATATACAAAGGAATCATAGCCAATTCACTATGCAAAGTCCAAATAATTGCTATGAAAAACAATGCAAACGGTATGTCAATCAAAGTTGCTAAAGTAGAGGAAGTGAAAAAATCCCGAAAGCTTTCAAATTCATGTAAGTGATTGGCAAATGCTCCTACCGAGTTTGGATGGGCAGCTCGTTGAGTTCCCAGAATTTGTTCAAAAATCATATTTGCTAGTAAAACATCGGTTTTTTTACCAGCAATATCAATAAAATAACCACGTAGAGTCCGAATTATCAAGTCAAACCCAAATACTATAGTAATTCCAATTGCTAAAACCCATAAAGTTTCTATTGCGTGATTTGGAACTACTCGGTCATATACATTCATCACGAATAAAGGTGAAGCCAGAGCAAACAGATTGGTAAGTGCTGATGCCACTATGACTTCAGTATAAATTGGCCAAGATTTTGCTAAAGTCCCCCAAAACCAATTGGTAGTAGCCGATGTGTCATCACTACGGGAATCAAAGTTATAAACTGGTTGGGATAACAAAGCATAACCATTATAGTTGGCTATTAAATCATGAGTCGATATTATTGCTTCAGCAGTTGCAGGTAATATGATTTGGCAAGTCGATTTAGAATATTTAGTTAATACACAAGCTTGTCCATCTTTTAACAATAATACGGCGGGTAATTCTAATCCTACTAATTTAGCCTGTTTATATTGAGTGACTAAATTGGCTCGTTCCGCAGCACGAATAAATAGTTCTGGCGTGAAGCGTTGTAGAGGTAAACCAGCTTGGATAGCTTCAGCAGAATACGAATTATTATATAGTTTAGTTAAAATAACCAAACATTGAAGTAAAGGGTCATTTTGCCAATAATTTGTCACAAGTTTGTTTGAGTAATTAATGTTATGTAATTCTTTAAAAGACAAAAACTAATCTATTTTGCCCAAGTTACAATCTAAATCCAATAAAGATTTTAAGCCATATTGATGATATTTTATATTGGTTTCGAGTCGTATGATGAAGCTTTGGCTAGAGTAAACCGTAGAATGGTATATTTTAAAGATGTTTGTATAATTTCGTCTAAGTTCGGAAGGCAATTCATGAAATATGGTGACGAGTCTGAAATTATTTGGCTTAAATATCTGATAGTACACAGATTACATTATATATTTCCATTATAATCAATTAATTCACCATATTCCATCTTTAATACTCGATCCGCAACATGGAAATAATGGTCATCGTGAGTTACAGCAATTACAGTCTTGCCTTGCTGTTTCATGTCCAATAATATTTTCTCATAAAAATTCTTTTTAAAACGCGGGTCTTGATCAGCAGCTAATTCATCAAAAATATAAATCTGTTTGTCTTCTAATACAGCATTAATAAAAGCCAAGCGTTTTTTCTGCCCAGTTGATAAATCAAGGTGAGAAAATTTTCCATCTATGTATTTGGTTTTTTTATTTAATTCCATCAATTTCAATAAATCTAACAAATGTTTTTCATCAATATCTTGCAAACCATAAAGCCTATCAAACAAGTGAAAATCAGTAAAAATTATGGCGAATAATTCCCGATAACTTTGATAATTAGTCTGTTCTACTTTTTCATCATCAATATAAATAGAACCAGTTGTTGGATAGTACAAACCAGTTAATAACTTCAACAGAGTTGATTTGCCACTACCATTACCACCAACTATAAATAACAATTCACCTTGCTTAATCTCAAGATTAGTTGGGCTAATGGAAAATAAAGTTTCTCCGTTTTTATCAATATAATCAAACGTTACTGCGGCAAGTTTAATTGTTTTGAACGTATCAGGAGGAGTAGTAATAAATGAATCGACTTGTGAATTAATTACATTATCTAGCTGGGTTTCTAAATTATAAATATTATTTAATGCTACATTGGTACGGGCCAACATAGGTTCTGTGATAGTTATTAAATTAATCGGTCCAATTATGAATAAAGTTGCTGTGGTAATTTTAAAAATTATATCTGTTGGGATTATAGAATATAGAGGTAAAATAAAAACCAAAATCGGTAGCAATATATAGAAAGCGACCCGAGCAGCTATAAGAATATCAATAAATTTAAGATTTGCGGTTATTTTAAGTTGTTCGGTCTCAACAGAAATTTGTTCAGCTTGTTGAAATACATCATCACTTTTCCGACGATTAATTTTAATTTCTTTAAAACCCTCTAAAATATGATTTAATGTTTTAAAAAATAAAATTTCTTTTTTATTGGCTGTTTTAAGTGCTTGAATAGCTAGTTTATTGGTGTTAATTCGCCAAAATACCGTTGAACCGAGGATTGTTATAGAAATCAAGAAGCTTAGAGGAGATAACCACGCAATATAAAATAAACTAAAAACTATGACAATAAAAGATTGAATAGTAAAAACTACAAAAATAACAGCCTGTGAAATTATACTACTATCTTGAGTTAATTTAGTATAAATTTCGCTGTATCCACCAATATTTTCTATGAATGATAATTCAGTATGACGAATTTTATTGACAATCCTAACTCTAACCTTTCGAATTGCTGCTTCAAGTGCAATCGAAGCTTTGGAGAGAGCATACTTTTGAGTATAAATATATAATATAAAAGCGGTAATATATAGCAGAAAATAACGTATTTCAATATTTTTATTTAGTACACTTTCTGCTCCTGAATTGATAAGTGCCAATAATATACCATTGGCTAGACCTGAAATGATTGCCATTGATAAAATATGGCCTTGTGGCAGGTCGGATTCTTTCTTAAAGAATTCGAATAGATTCACGATATATTTATAATATTTGCTGAAAGCTTATTACCACCTCCTTTATAAAGAGGATGGCTAGAATTTTATTTATTTTTTGCCACAAACTTGCTGGCCTTCTTCAAAAAGTTGCTGCAAATGATTTTTCATTTTATCTGCTTCGAAGTTTAGGAAAGTACCACCAGATTCAAAATGTTCTACGAATATTTTACCAACAGCATATGTTGCAGCACCAAATAAGGCCGCACTACTAGCAAAACCAGAAATTTGCCCAGCTACTGGAACTAATTTAACTAGATTAGTTGCTACATATTTAGTCATAGTAACTGTAATAATATCACCTAACAAAGATGCGATTAAAGGTTTTACTAAATCATGGGAAAAAGGCACTTCATATTGTTTAGAAATATTGTGTACCATTTTTAGCTGAACTCCAGACACAGCAACTAAATCAACTAAAGGTAATGGTACAATAGCCACAGTCATTGAGCCTAAGGCATATTTATTGACCGTACTATGAGCTTGTTTTACCCTGTCAATCCGGTTATTAATAACCGTATCCAAATTCATTTCTGGATTATCTGTATGTGGTTTTTGTAGTTCTTCTTCCATTTATTTCTCCAAATAAAACATGGTTCAACGGAAAATATAAATTATTTAAATTCCGATAAACCATGGTATTATGTTTAAGCTTCTGCAGGAGTTGGTACTTCTTTCTTTTTTAAGAATTTATTCATCAATAAATAAGTTCCTGTTCCAATCAAAGCACCACCAACAATTGCTACTCCAACTGGATGAGCAAGTAAAAAAACTTTAGCAGAACCTAGAGTCGACAAAGTAGAATTATTTGTAGATATTACTGTTTCCATAATTTTCCTCTTAAGAAAAAAATTGAACTAAATGTTCAATAATGAGTTTAAATATTAACCTAGCTACTATACTTAAAAGAGAAATTTCAGTCAAGTAAAATTATTTGTATTTTCATGAAAATTAATAAACCTCTTACAAAGGTAAATTTGCAAAAGGTTTATTTTTAAGACAAATTTTAAAGCATTATCCTAGAAAATTAATATTAATGCTAAGTCAAATTTAAAATTCTGCATGAAATAAATACTGTAATTATTTAACAGTAAAATTTATAGCTTCACCACTATAAAAAATTCCACCATTTTCAAATCGATAACCAGCATAAACTTCTAATTTACCCGGTAATCCAGCTAATAAACCGTCATATACTATTACTTCAAAGCTTTCTGATAATTTAAAACTAGATTGGGCAGCCGCAAAACTAGCTATATCACCGTTCCACAATTCCCAACTCGCACCATTTCGCATAAAAAATTGCGTTGTACCAGCAGTTTTATATACTCCAAGCATTAAAATATCGGCTATTTTATCAACATGGTTAGAATCGACGTTAATAGTAAAACGAATTACGGCATTGTCTTGCTGAGTTATGGTAGTTAGATTAACCTTGGATTGTAATGATTCGGTTACCAAACCACAGAAATTAACATTAGTAGGTATTGGATTACCATTTACATCTATACTAGCTCCATTGTTAATATTTTCATTAACAGTAACCGTTATGGCTGCACTATCAATTGAGCCGGTTGGATTGGTAATACGTACCCAATAATTACTTGTTGTAGCTGGTTTTACTGAGACAACTGGATTATTTTCTACTTCTGCTACCAAATTGCTATCATCACTAGTTTCTCCTTGATACCATTGATAAGTGAATGGCAAAGTGATACCAGTTTCCCATTGATTACCAATTGGATCATCTGTTGTGGCTATTATTTTACCTTCATTATTATTCAAAACTACAGTTAAAGTAGCAAATTGGCAATTTTCAACAGTTTGGGATTGCGGTTGGGCTGCAATAGCAAAATCAGTTTTACCTTCGGCAACTTGCAAAGTCACGGTTCCAGACTCTCCGTCCACTCCATTAATATCAACATAGTAGTCGGTATTAGCTTTTAGCGGTATGGTAACTTGTGATTCGATAGTTTGATTAGGTGTTACTGCATTGTCACTACAAGCTAATTCGGTAAGAGGGAATTCGCTGCCTTGCCATACTGATAATGCTGCATCAAAACTAGCACTAGGAATTGAGAAGGTTACATTACTATAATCAGAGCTTGGGTTAAACAAATACCAAACACTAACATCTGCATTGGCTACACAACTAGGAGCGGCTTCATTTTTTTCCGTGGTGGCTCCACCAGTATTTATAGTATTAGTGTAAGGAAATGCTTTGGAGATTGAAATAGCATCGGCAATATTGTCGTTGGCTGGTGGTGCAATCATATTAAAAGATAGTAAACCGGTGGGTGTAGCTAAACTGCCGGGAGAGTTTGTACCAGTTGCAACATTGACATAATAAATTCTATTAGCGATTAAGTTTACCCCAACTTGTGATTGAGGGCCACCATTATCATCATTACACGCAACTTCGGTAAGTGGATGGTTGGCTCCAGTCCATACTGATAACACCGTATTGTAATCTGAACCACTGGTATTAAAAACTGCTCGTTGGTTTGCGGCAGGTGAATATTTATACCAAACACTAGATTTAGCACCAGTTTGATTACAACTAGCGAGGTTTTCTCCAGTTTCAATAGTTGCAGATTTAGTAGTTTGGGTATTGCTATAAGTTGAATCAGCATCTGGACTAATTGCTATAGCACTAGATAAATTGTCATTGGTTAATGGATTAACTTGTTTGGCATTAAATACTAAGTTACCACTTGCACCATTATAACCACCAACATTTATGTAATAAGTTGTTCCTGCTTCCAGTTCGACATTAAGCAAGGATTGGTCTAAGTTACTATGATCGCTATTACATGCTACTGGCATTAACGGATGTTCATTATTTTTCCAAATGGATAAAGTAGTGTCATAATCTGAACCAAAAGTATCAAATACAATGGTTTGCGAGGTGCTGGCAGTATATTTAAACCAAACACTAGGATTTGGTTCATTACTTAAACAAGTTGGGCCTGCTTCGTTAGTTTCGTTGCTTGCACCAGTTGAATCTTGCTGTAAGCTGGTTGGTAGAATTTTTATATTAGTCGCATTGGCAATGTCATCATTGATAGGTGCAGCCATGCTTACTGTGGATATTAACAGGATAATCCCACTTATTAAAATTTTGTTCATTAGAATATTTCCTACTGAATTTAAAATGCAAAAACGCCGAAATACGATTGTATCCCGGCGTTGTTAAAAGTTCAAGCAAAATTTATAAAATAAGTATTATTTACTTGTTCTTACCTTTTCCTTTCACATCGGTAGATACTGATCCAGAATCTGACTCAGCTACTGGAGCTGGACAACTTGCAGGACGTATAATTCTTGCAGTATCGCCGTTCTTACCAGTTGAAGATGTGTTATTGGACACGTTCAAGTGAACTTGTACATCTCCGTCTTCAAGTAGGAAAGAAGCTTCGTAACCAATGGCTCTACCACTATTATTCTCAACCCATGAGAAATCTGGTGCTGTACCATTATTGCCACTGCTACCTTTTACAACTTTATTGCTGTTGCCACCAATAGTTACCCAAGCATCACCTTCACTTCTTTCTGCTTCATATGGAGTATTTTCTAATACTAGGACATACATGGTGTTGGTATCACAATCATAACGTGAATATAATTCAGATAACTTAACTTTATCTTCGCCATTACCGCCACAACTACCATCTGAAAGTACACTTCCAGCAGTACACATATTAGCAGAGAAATCTGCATTTAAATTCCATTCAGAAATATCACCATCAACTGTAGCAGAACCTTCACTTGGATTGATTAGAGCAACATAATCCGTATCTGTAGCTGTCGACTCTGGTTCAGGAGTTACTTCTGGACAAGATTGTGCGTCCATTGAAGCTGGTAAAGTATTTACTAAAGCAATACCATCATTAATACATTCGGTAAACACATATGATACGAAGTCACCTTCCATATTGGCAGTCTTGGTGAAACTGAAACCGAAAGTATAAGTACCAGTTGCTCCAGGGAAACTAAGTCCTATTCCTGCTAATTCAGAACCATTTAAACGAGTGAAGTTATCATTCGCAACTTTAGTTCCAGAAGCAATTTCTAGTGGAACACTGCGTTGTGCATCCCAACTAAAATAATCATTTTGGATAGGCAAATCACCTAAATTACCACGATTATAACTACTGAAGCTTGGCCAACCATAATTTTTCTCAGTTACATCTTTAAATCCTGTAACTTCATATAAACCTACACCAGCATTGGCTCCAGAATCATTGTCAGGTGCAAAGTGAACAGCGTATTTAGTACCATCGAAATCAAATACATAATCAGTGAAGTTAGTATTTTCACCATTATAGTAAACTGGATTTTCTGGAGTCATATTAGCAGTAATAGCTACTGTAACTGTGTCGCCATCAAGTTTAACGGCAGTGCCATAAATTTCAAGTCCACTATCACCAGTTGCATCACCAACAGCATCAGTAGCATATAACCATTCATTTGTTGCTTCTTCTTCAGTACAATCTACAATTACTTCTTCTACTTCTTCAAATGTACCACAGAATTCAACATCAGTAATGCCATCTGCATTGTTAAATGTACCGTTAGTTGCACCATTAACGCTAGTAGCATCAGTAGTATTAACAACTACATGAGTAATATTAGCATCAGTTGCAGACCAAGTTCCATTGGTTCCATCACCACTAATCGCAATAGAATCATTATTAGCGGCAGAAGCATCAGCTACATAAGTTCCATTGCTTAAATTAAACTTAGCAAAAGTACTCGAACCCATTTCATCACAAGTAACTACTGTATCATCAATACAAACAGCAACCGCTTCTATATCTGTATAAGGCTTAACATTACTCTCTTCGATAACAGAAACTATTTCAGAAGCTATGTCTAATGTAAATAACTGTGGTGAACCATCGACTATCAGTAATAATGCTTTATCATTATCGGGAAGCATTTCAACAGTTTCAACATTACCACCCAATCCAGAACCGCTCAACGGCCCTTTAATAGAACCCCCAATTGGTTGATATACATAAATTTCATCTTTATTAGCATAATATATCTTTTTTCCATCAATATCCCATGAAAGGTCTTCAATGGTAGAGGTATATCTTTGCCGTTTCCTTGGATTATCATTTGCTAAACAAGCAACAAATTCATCAGTGGAATATGGCATTTCCAAGGTGGAATTTTCTGGGCTAGTTGGATTAACTTTAACTAATCCACATTCTTCTGACCAACCCCAAAGACTATCATTTATTGGATTAAACGAAATTGCGGATACTTCAGTCCCACATACTTTAGTGCCTTGTACATCAAAACAAATATCACCTATGGATTGAACTGAACCATCAGTAGTATTAACTTTGTAAAGATGTCCAGCTGGGTGTCCTTCTGAATCGTCGCCGGAAGAACCGTAAAGTTCATTAGCGGCATTCATATCCAGACCTTCTATATCATAGCCTGAGTGCATTTCACCTAATGGTGTTACTGCATATGTATTACGATCAATTTTAACAAATTGGGAATTGTTTAAACCTTCATCATGAACACCATAAATAACGTTACAATCAGCATAAACATTCATAGCGGCGGTCATTCCACCTACTACTAAACATTTTAATATTGCTTCCCGTAAAGGGTTATTTGATAATTTACGCATTTTAAATCACTCCTCTTGCAAATTAAATCCTTAAATTGATAAATATTCAGAAATCCATTCCAAATTATTAAACAAATTCTATAACCTTAATTCTTTATTATATAAACTATATTTTAAATTACTATACAAAAACTAATAAATAAAACAATATGCTAAATACATGCCAACTATATATAATTGATTTTTATGTATTTATTTATTTTACTTTCGCAAATTACAATTTCAATATGCAAAAAAAAAATGCTAAAGACGAAAATCATCATTTAGCATTTTTAAAAGTATGTTGGAATCCGAAACTTATTATTGGGTATTTACCTTTCGATTCCTAAATCACCGAACACATTCAACGATATATGACTAAGATAAATACTAGTCTTGTATTGGAGGACATACAGCAAGCCCTTCAATATCATTATAAGGAGTACCATCTACGCCACCATCAAATGTAACTTCACAAGTATCTGGATTAACAATTTTTACCATTTGAGTTTTATTATCATGATAACCAACTATTAAAGTGTCATCTTGTAAAACTTCGATAGCTTCAATTTCTGGGCCTTGGATACCGCAAACTGCTTCACTAATTCCACCTGCTGGAGTATAAGACCTTAATGTTTGTGCAACACCTTTGTCATTAGCCGTATCTGGATCATTACCATTATGATCACTATCTATAAAATACAGAGTAGAACCATCATTTGACCAAGACAAGTCTTCTACTTCTCCAGCCCGATTTGCTATTACAGTAATTTCACCATTTTCCGGATTAATATCCAACAACCCTACATCTTGAGCAACTCCAGTTAATTCACCAGTTACTGGATTAAAAGAAATGCCATCAATTTCCAATCCACTTGGTTCTCCGACAGAAGTCTTCGCACCGGTGTTCATATCAATGGTATAGATTGCTCCAGGAGCATTTGTATCATCACCAGAACTGCCATACATTACACCAGCAGGCGAAATATCTAAACCTTCGATATCAGCACCATCATGTTTAGCAAGAGCTATAAAACCAGTAGCATCACTATACTTAAATAAACGTGAATTGTTCAAACCACGATCGTGAACACCATACACATAAGAACATGCAGTTAATCCACAGAATTGAATATTGGAAATATCTGGAGTTTGTCCACCACCATTAGC
>DAOUSR010000241.1 GCA_030627125.1 Thioploca sp. | reverse complement strand
CTATTCCAATCCAGAAACTAGTCTGGTTAATAATGATTGTAGCAAGAATGCCAAAATGAAAAAAGAAAATACCGATAAAATTGATTGGTAAAGGTATAAGACTAATAACAAAACTTTTTTGTAATTGATTATCCAAATCATTGGCAATATCAAATAGTTTACATAAATGGGACAGATTACCATCCATAAAAACTACCTGTGCTAAATCAGTAGCGACAGAAGTAGCTCCACGTAATGAGATAGAAACATTGGCTTTTTTTATAGCAATAGCATCGTTTACGCCATCTCCTATAAAACACACAAATTTTCCTTCTTGCTGGAATTTTTCAACAATTTTTGCTTTATCTTCTGGCAAAATATCATAAAAATAATCATCCATACCCAGTTTTTCAGCTAATTTTTGTGTAGGGTACTTATGATCTCCTGACACAATGGCAATATATTTAATTCCACGTTGGCGTAATCCACTAATGATATCTTTTATTTCTGAACGTAACGTTGGTTGTATCTCGATTGCTCCTTCAATTTGATTATTGATAGCAATCATTATTACAGAATTACCTTGAGAATTATCTATTTTTATGGTTTCTGGAATAGTCATGCCTTCCATAGTCATGAATCGAATACTACCAACTTTGATAACCATATTATTAATAGTCACCGTAATACCATAGCCAATTTTATAATTAGAATCTGCTATATCAGGCAAACTCAGATTGGACTCACTAGCTTTTTGAACAATGGCTTTGGCAATTGGATGTGCTAATTTACGTTCTGCTGCTGCTGCATAAGCTAAAATATCATCTGCTTTATATTTACCACAAATAATAATTGTTTTAATTTCTGGTTGTTCCTGGGTTAAAGTACCTGTTTTATCAAATAAAACAGTGTCTACCTTAGTCAATGATTCCAAAGAACGACCATCTTTAATTAGAATATTATGATAGGAAGCCAAATTAAGATAATTGATTGTGCCAAGTGGACCACTGAGTTTTATACGATAGCCGAAATTGGTATTTAGTGCTGAAATAGCACCAATTGGTCCTATTGTCAATAAAGCTAAACTACTAAAACCTAATTGTGGCAAAGCTGATTTATCAGCCCATTGTTCAGCCTTTAATTGTGTGGTATTTTTAAAATCTGTGGTATGGTTTAAAATTTTGCCAATTTGAGCAATTGCTGTATCAATTCCAGCTTTTTCAATCTGCACGTGAATTTGACCAGTTATAATTGTTGTAGCTGCAAATACCTGTTCACCCACTATCTTTTCCACTGGTTGTGATTCCCCAGTTAACGCATGTTGATCAATAGTTGCTATGCCTTCTATGATAATACCATCAACCGGAACTACTTCTCCAGTATTTATCACCACAATATCATTTATATTTACAGTTTCTAATGGTATTTCAACTTCAACATTATCCTTTAATATCCATATATTGCGAGGTTGTTGATCAAATACGTTAATGAGCATATCTTTAGACTTATCTTGAGTTTTAGCTTTAATTTTACCTGAAAGATAATAAATCATTTCAAAAAAACTAACAACAAGATATTGACTAGTAGCAATAGCCGCAATTATTAATATAGTATCAACAATTTGAGCATTTATTTTTTTGTCTTCCAACAGTGTTTTTTCTGTTTCTTTCATGTATGGGCCAAAATTATACATATAGAAACTAAGGTTTAACAACACTACTAATGGAGATGAATAAAAGAACTGCCTTATAGTTGATACAAACATTGAAAAATAGCTAACTTTTAATCGATGTTCTAATTGTTTATCATTTTTATCGTGAACTAAAGATTTTTTATCAGCATTGTCTACTGAAGGAGCAGAAGGTTTGTCTGGTTTAATCTCAACGGTTGGCTTATGGCTAAGTTTTTCAAACAATCTTTTGCCACTGTAAGCAGCAAGTAAAATTCCAACTTCTATTAACATAATTATGCAAGTAAGGTGATAATATATTGATAAAAAAACATATATTTAAGAGTTATGCAGTTAAATTTTAAATTGTAGGATTTTCTGAAGAAGCACATCCTACAATACTTATGGTTATATGCAGAACTCAACTGCATAACTCCTAATATTAATTCAATGAAGCAATCTATTAAGCCAATTTCTTTACTAAAACAAGGTCATGGTTACAACTACTCAAAACATTAAATTGAATTTTAAAAACTTCGCTTAAAATCCCAGCAGTATAATATTCTTTAAGTTTATTATAATAATAATCATTATCTTCTACTCTTAAGGCAACTAAAAATAAACCTTCTAGTTTTAAAATACGAATCAACTCTTCAAAAGAATTTAATGGCACTTGTTGGCGAGTAAAAACACCACATGATACCAATGCATCAAATGAATTATCTGCAAAGTTTAGCTTTTTACCTAATTCTGTTTTAAATAATCCGTTATAAATATTAAATGTTTTAGCAAATTGTAAAGACTTTTCACTGATATCAATCCCATCAAGGTTTTTGAAATTATATGAACTAAGTTCTTTACCGAGTAAACCAGTGCCACAACCAATATCTAAAATTTTATCATCTGTAGTTAAATATGAAGATAAGGTATACGCAACGTGATTTAATAACTTCTTCCAGCCATTTTGATGATGTTGCTGATCGTAATCTGATACCCAATTATCATACTTAGATATGACCTCATTTAAATCTTCAAAAGAAGAAGTCAATCCAGTTGGATAATCAACTTGATTTTCGTCTGCTACTATTTTATATAAAACATCCTTAATAATATATCCTATCAAATCAATATCATGGGTAGTAAATGACAAAGATAATTTTAAATCACAGGCAAAACATATAAATTCATCTGTTTGTTTTAGGACCGGTATTTCTTTAAATGAGTAATGCCAATTTTTAAAATAACGAGAGTTATCTTTGTGATCAAATAATTGGATTTTAACTCCTCTATCTGAGGTCTGTTGAACAAATTCGTTAGCTTGTTTAATCGTTAAGTTAATGAGGTTAAATTGCAAACTATCACAGACACGAGTGACAGATTTTAAAGATTTAGGTATATCAATATTATTAACTGGAGCTAAAATATTGGTTAGTTGTTTATATTTTTTATTATATGCAGAAATTCTTTCTTCTAATAT
>DAOUSR010000168.1 GCA_030627125.1 Thioploca sp. | reverse complement strand
GGCGGACTGTCAAAATTCAATCCGGCTAATAACACTTTCCGAAATTACGATGTATTAGATGGCCTGCAAAGCGATGAATTTAGAGAAGCTTATTATCAAAATCAACAAGAATTTTTGTTTGGCGGCATCAATGGTTTCAATGTTTTTAATCCCGAACAAATCAAGGATAATCCCTACGTGCCACCAGTGGTTATTACCGATTTTAAAATTTTTAATCGTTCTGTAGTAAGCGGGGATAATTCACCGTTAAAACAACAAATTAATGCGGCTAAAACTATAGTATTAACTTATCAACAATCTTTCTTTTCCTTTGAATTTGCAGCTTTAAATTTCTTGCAACCAGAGAAAAATCAATATGCTTATCAATTAGAAGGTTTGGAACAGGAGTGGAATTTTAGCGGAACTCGTCGCAATGCTTATTACACTAGCGTTCCATCTGGAGTTTATAATTTTCGGGTTCGGGGCAGCAATAATGACGGAATTTGGAATGAAGTTGGGACTGCGATAAAAATTACCGTATTGCCACCACTTTGGCAGACTTGGTGGGCTTATACGTTCTATATAATTACAATTTTAGCTATTATTTTCAGTTATATGCAGTTGCAACAACGCAAATTACAAGCTAAACAGCAAGAATTAGAACGAGAACAACAGATAGCGATTCAATTAAAAGCAACTGATAGATTAAAAGATGAATTTTTAGCTAATACTTCGCATGAATTACGCACGCCTCTCAATGGTATTATTGGGATTGCAGAATCTTTGATAGATGGAGCGGCTGGCAGTATAAACCAGCAATTGGAAGCAAATTTAGCAATAATTGTATCCAGTGGTAGAAGACTGACTAATTTGGTTAATGATATTCTGGATTATTCCAAGCTAAAAAAACATGAGTTTGATTTACAACGCACTGCCATAGATATGCGAACTATTGTTGAAGTAGTGTTAACTCTTAGTCAACCCTTGATTGGCCAGAAAAGCATTAAATTAATTAATAACATTTCAACTGATTTACCATCTTTCCCGGCTGATGAAAATCGTATCCAGCAAATTTTACATAACTTAGTTGGGAATGCGATTAAATTTACTGATAATGGTAAGGTTACAGTATCTGCTGCAATAGTTGCAGAAGGTTTTTCAGTTACGGTTGCTGACACTGGGATTGGGATTCCGGCAGAAAAGTTAAGCCGTATTTTTGAAGCATTTGAACAAGTTGATGGTTCTACAGCCAGAATTTATGGTGGCACTGGCTTAGGATTAGCGGTAACTCATCAATTAGTTAACTTACATGGTGGACAACTGTGTGTGGAATCAGGACTTAGTCAAGGCTCAAAATTTACTTTTATTTTACCAATTACCGAACAACAAGTTACTAACGAACCACGACCAATTATTACTAAACAGTCAGAAGATTTAATTCTACCAATACTTCAAGAAAAATCTCCAGACAAATTTTCTGAGGAAAATATTTTAGAATTAGTCTCTTCGCAGGAAGGTGAATACACAGTATTAATTGTTGACGATGAACCGGTTAATAGACAGGTATTAGTAAATCATTTATCTTTACAAAATTATAATATTATTCAAGCAGAATCTGGAATACATGCACTTGAATTATTGGAAAAAATAGAGCCACCAGACATTATTTTATTAGATGTTATGATGCCGATTAAAAGTGGTTATGAAGTTACTAAAGAGATTCGCCAAACATGGGCTGCTAACGAATTACCGATAATTTTATTGACAGCTAAGAATCAAACTGCTGATTTAGTTCTTGGATTGCAAAGCGGAGCGAATGATTATCTTACTAAGCCAGTATTTAAAGACGAATTAATAGTGAGAATCAAAACTCATCTTAATATTTCTAAGCTTAAAGCTGAAACCTTGCGATTGGCAATTGAAAATAAAAACCGGCTCATGCAGTTTTTGGAATCCATGACAATTGGAGTTGTAGTATTAGATATTTATACTTCAATTTTCTTTATTAATCAAAAAGCTCAACTTATTTTAGGTTTGAAACCACTAGAAACAATAACTATACCCAATATCGAACAGTTAGTTGATGTGTGTCCATTTTACCTTACTGGAACCAAAAAACTATATCCTTATACTCAGTTACCATTTATAAGTGCTTTGGGAGGGGAGATTGCTAATATTGATGATGTAGAAATTAATAAAAATGGGGTAATAGTTCCGTTAGAAATTTTAGGCACGCCAATTTTTGCTGAAGACGGCAATATAATTTCGGCAATTACTACCTTACAGGATATAACTGAGCGTAAACGCCTCGAAATTGAACAATGCCAATTCACTCAAAAGCTTACTAATTATTCCGAAACTTTAGAACAACAAGTTACTGAACGAACTGAAAAATTACGGCAAAGTGAAAAATTATTAGAAGATGCTCAACGTATGGCTTTAGTAGGTAGTTGGATCTGGGATATTAAAACGGGAACAGTATCTCGTTCGGCCCAAGACTGTTTGAATTACCAGCTTGACCCAGAAAATTACATTCCATCGTATGAAGCTTTTATCGAACGAGTTCATCCAGAAGACAAAGAAATAATTGACTCCTTGTTGGAGACTTGTATTATCGACGAAGAAGCTGCTGAGATTGAATTTAGATTGGTTTGGTCTGACGGTCAAATTCGCACTTTACGTTCTCGGGCCGAATTAGAATACGATGATTTTGACACGCCAATTTACCTCAAAGGCTTCAGTCAAGATATAACTGATAGTAAGCGTATTGAAGAAAAAGTTAAACAACAAAATATAGAATTACAAAATACCAATTCAGAATTAGAGATACTTACCAAAAAATTAGCTGAAGCTCAACAAGAAAAATTATATAAGCTTAATCAAGCGTATGAGCGTTTTGTACCAAAAGAGTTTCTTAATTTACTTGAAAAAGCCAGTGTTATTGAAGTGAATTTAGGTGATCATATTGAAATGGATATTACCGTTCTATTCTCCGATATTCGAGGTTTTACCGCAATTTCAGAGACTATGACTCCCAAGGAAGTATTTGATTATATTAATATATATTTAGGACAAATGGAGCCTATTATTACGGAAAATAAGGGCATTATTGATAAATATATTGGTGATGCAATCATGGCTATATTTCCAGATTGTGCAGATAATGCGGTTCAGGGTGGAATCGCTATGCTTAATACCCTTAGCCAATATAATGAATTGCTAGTTCGAGCTGGTTTAGAACCAATGGAAATTGGAATCGGGCTTAATTCTGGACTAGCAATGTTAGGTACTATCGGTGGCCAAAATCGGATGGATGGTACCGTAATTTCCGACACAGTGAATGTTGCTTCCAGAGTTGAGGGTTTAACCAAAATATATGGTACACCTTTATTAATTACCGAACAGACTTATCTGGAATTAACCGATCCATTGCAATATCATATCCGAGTGATTGATGCAGTACAAGTGAAAGGAAAATCGGAAGTTGTCACCGTGTATGAAATTTATGATGCTGATTCAGCCACTAGTTTATCTTTAAAAGACCAAACTCGAGATGATTTTGAGGAAGGATTCGTGCTATATCATTGGGAAGAATATAAAGATGCCAAGCCTTTTTTTGAAAGAGTTTTAGCAGTAAATCAAGATGATCTTGCCGCACAGATATATTTAACAAGGTGTGATGAAAAGATTTATTTAGAGGTTAATATTTTATAGAATATCTTGATTTAATTAATATTCCACCGCCTAGCGGTGGTTTCACATAACGACTAAATATCGGCAGCTAAAGCCATTTAGATTTTAGCTAAAACAGATTACAATTTATTCACCATCTATGTAGGAAATTATCACCACTATCATGTGCTTGATTTCAATAATAGACTTTAATAATTTCATTTGTAAATATTACCATTACTTTTAGTTAAGAACTTGATATATATCTAATTATCTTCTTGCCCGATATAATTTAACATCCACAATTTTAACACATTTCTGCATATCCAAAACTCGCTCCAAAAACTCACTCAATTTTTCCATTTCTATTAATGGTTGTTGAATAAAATCGTGATATTTAACATAAATAACATCTATATTATTTTGCTTCCGTAACCAAACTTGAATTCTATGCAATTGCTGTTGAAAAGTCTGAGCTAATTTTTCATTATCTTGCCCGTCTTTATCAAGCATAGTCTGTTGTGACTGCAAAACTTCACTAATGTCCCGCAACATAAAGATTATTCGATAGTGATAACCCTTATCCAATGCCGCTAACAATTGAGCAATCACTTTCACTACTTTACCCTGTGCATCAGCTAGACAACTCTTATCTTTACCTAGATTCTTGATAGCTTCTAATTCAAAATAGCCTTTAGGATTGTTTTTATCAGCCACTCGTTTAGCATCCGTAAGTAAATCCATGCCACCAGCTTGCAATATTTGCATCATCATCGAAGTTCCGGAACGTGGTAGCCCAGAAACTATGGTTATAATCTTCTCTGGATTGATTCCACTCAGTTTTTTCTTACTAGTTTGTTCCAAAATAGTTCCCAGAGTATCATCCTTTTTAACAGAAGGAATTATACCTTGTTCTGGAACTTCAATAATTTTATTAATCATTTGTTGATGTTGGGCTGCTTTCATAGCCTCATTCAAATGTTTATGATAAAGATCGACTAATCTTTTGTGAGCTTTTTTCAAACCCGGTGCTTGAGTAACCGCAACTTCCCAAGATTGAGCAGCCATTTCAAACCGTCCTAAACGATAAAGTGCTTCTCCCAAGAAATAATGAGCGTTAGGATTATGATAAATCCGTCCAACCGAATCCATGAGAGCTTCCGCCGCATCATTAAACTGCCGCATTTGGATGTAAACTTGCCCTAAACCAGCTAACGCTGTTGCACTGTCTGGATCGATTTCTAAAGCTATAAAAAATGCTTCTTCAGCATCTTGTAATTGCTGCATTTTTAAATAACTATGGCCAATATTGATATGTAAATCTGGCAAGCGTGGATTGGCAATTTTAGCTTTATTAAAATGTTCTAAAGCCTGTTCTGGATTTTCTTCTGCTAAGTAGAGATTGCCTTGCAAAAGTTCCATTGTAGGCCGATTATTCTTTCTAATTTGCTCTAACAAAGTAGCATCATCAGCTAATTCTGGAATTTTTTCTTTAATCTCCTTACCTTCCTGTTTTAGTTTTTCTATCTTTTCCTGTTGCTCCTTGTAATTAGCCTTAATATCTTGAACTTGTAATTTTTCGGATTCTATAATGGATTTATTAGTGACCTCTCGAGCAGCTTTAGTCCGACCTAAATTTAGATAAACATTAGCTAATCGTAATCCAAAGCGACTTTGTTCTGGGTATTTATTGAATAATTCTTCTAACAGGGGTAAAGCATTGGCGTAATCATTTTTGCTTAAATAGACTCTAGCCAAATAATATTTTGATTCTCTTGCATTATTTTCTACTGTTTTCTGGACATTATCGCCCGGTGGTTCGATATAACCTAAAGCAACTAATTGGTCTAATGCTTCCTGTTCCATCCAAGGGTCTTGCTTTTCACCAACTGGGTGCATTCCACAATCGCCAGCAACTTCTTCCCAAGAATCTATCACTTTTAGCTCTGGTTTTTGTTGGAAAGCTTGTAATAAAGGCCTTCCATCCATATCTCGTGCGGTGGGTAAATCAAACATAGTCAACACGGTTGGAGTAATATCTAACAGAGTGGAACCGTAGATAAGTTCATCTCGTTTAATATTTGGGCCACGCATAGCAATCATTCCATAAGGGCTATGTTCAGCAGCGGGACCATCAGGTTCTTTCGGTAATTTAAGTGGGCGTAAATGATCTGGATGAAAGCCATGATCGGAACAAATAATCACTGTAGTATCATCGCCAGCCAATTGTAACAAGCGTTCTAACATCATGTCGTGAAAGCGATAGCCACTTTCTACTACGCCATTGTAAAAATCATATAAATCTCGTGGAACACCTTCTCGATACGGTGGGTGGAATTTCATAAAACCATGACAATAATGGTCAATCGCATCGTAGTAAACGGCTAAAAAATCCCATTCTTGATTTTCCATAATCCAAGTAGCAGCAGCGTGCATGGAACTAGCTTCAGCAGTGATTTTGGCGATGGAACGTAAGCGTTGATCTGGTCAATCTTTTCCATATCTGGTACGAATGGAGCTATATGGTTAGCAGTTAATTCTTCTGGATGCACTCGTAATTCAGCTAAAATATCAGCTAGTTCAGGCGGATGGACAGTACCGGGAGCCATTTTCCATTCATCTTCTAGGCTTCCAGTTGAATGATGATAGAAATTGGAAATACACACGCCGTTAATTGGATCCGCCGGATGACTTGGCCACCAACCGATGACATGGCTTTTATAACCTTCTTGCATCAGGATATTCCAAATGGCTTTTACTTTGCGAGAGGTTGACAGAACTGGTTGGATGCCAGAACCATCTTCACGGGGTTGGGTAAATCCCATAACTCCATGTTTATCTGCGGTTTTACCCGTGCCGATGGAAGTCCACATAATTGGGGATAAAGGTGGGTCAAGGGTGGCTAAGTTTCCCATCACGCCTTCGCTGATAAATTTTTTCAGGGTTGGCATTTTTTCAGAATCTATCAATGGGTGCATGATTTTCCAATCAGCGGCATCCCAACCTATTAACAGAACTTTTTTCTTAGTCATTTTTGGATTCCTCTTTTGGTTCTTCTGTTTTTTGCCAATGGGAAGGTTCACCTGCTTCTTTACGAGCTTGCCGCCAGATTTTGAGGCCTACTGCTCCTAGAGCTAATAAGCCTAAGGCTCCTTCTGGGGGAACATCCATTTCTTTGCCGTTTGGATCGATTAATTTATTCATAGTTTAGGTAGATTAGCAAAATCGTAATCGAACAAATTTATAAGGAATGTCGGGTTACACTTCGCTAACCCGACCTACAATTGATAATTGTTTCGGGAAATCGTACCTCATTCCCGAAACAATAAATCGTTCCCTCGTTCCCAACCTCTAGGTTCAATTCCATTAAGTAGACACGCAGCTAT
>DAOUSR010000184.1 GCA_030627125.1 Thioploca sp. | reverse complement strand
TAGAGTAGGGCAAATAGAAATAGAAAAATTAAATAATGCTAATAATGCAGAATTTATTGTTATGGAACAACAGAATAGAGTGAATTTTGAGCTTATTTATAAAACAGTTACCGATATTCAAAATCAGGATGTAGAAATTGATTTAGCCACGGCATTGCATGGTTTACAGTCTTTTCTGACTAAGCATTGGTTGATGCAGTGTGTGTATGAATAATTGCCCAGTGATATAATCGCATAATGATTTTTGAGTCCTAAACAAAGTAATGTTAAACCTGCTTTTGAAACCTAACAGGTTAATTAATCACTACATTATTTAGGACTACCAAATTTTTAAAACCTTTCTCAGATTTAATCAAAACATGATCACGCTTTTGGTAATGTGACTCCGGTCTGTCCCTGATACTTACCGCCTCGATCCTGATAAGAAACCTCACAAACCTCATCTGCTTCCAAAAACAGCAATTGAGCAACTCCTTCATTGGCATAAATCTTAGCTGGTAACGGAGTAGTATTAGAAAATTCTAAGGTGATATGTCCCTGCCATTCTGGTTCAATCACGGTATTATTCACCACGATTCCCATTCTAGCATAAGTGCTTTTCCCAGACACGATACCCAATACACTGCGAGGAATCCGAAAATATTCTACTGTGCGAGCCAAAGCAAATGAATTGGGTGGAATGATACATACATCCGCAGTTATATTGACAAAACTCTTAGCATCAAAATTTTTTGGATCAACGATGGTGGTATTAATGTTGGTGAACACTTTAAATTCATTAGCACAACGCACATCATAACCATAACTCGAAGTTCCATAAGAAATCACCTTGCCATCATTTCCCTCCCGAACTTGCTGCGGTTCAAATGGTTCTATCATATTTTGGGATTCAGCCATACGCCGAATCCATTTATCAGATTTAATACTCACCTAGTCATTTATAACTTTAATGGTAGGGAATTTAGTGGTATAATCCTTAGCTTGCAAAGATAGTTTTGCTACTGTTCGTCTAGCAATTTCACTATACAGTTGAGCAATACGGCCTTCTGGGTCTGCTACTACAGTAGGTCTACCACTATCAGTATTGGAACGAATTCTAATATCTAACGGCAAAGAACCTAAGAAATCAACCTCTTGTTCTTGGGCCATACGAACTCCACCACCTTTACCAAAGATATGTTCTTCATTGCCACATTTACTGCAAATATGGATGCTCATGTTCTCAATCACTCCAATTACTGGAATATTGACTTTTTCAAACATTTTTAAGCCTTTGCGGGCATCAAGTAAAGCTATGTCTTGCGGAGTAGTTACAATAACTGCACCACTGACTGGAATTTTTTGAGCCAAAGTCAATTGAGTATCGCCAGTACCAGGTGGCAAGTCAACTATCAAGTAATCCAAATTATCCCATTTAGTATCTTTGAGCAATTGTTCTAAAGCCTGAGTAACCATTGGGCCACGCCAAATCATTGGAGTATCTTCTTCTATCAAATAGCCAATTGACATTGATTGTAAATTATGGCTCATGATTGGCTCAAGAGAGTTGCCATCTTTAGATTCAGGCTTAGAATTAACCCCCAGCATACGAGGTTGACTAGGACCATAAATATCAGCATCTAAAATACCCACATTAGCACCATCTGCCGATAAAGCCAAAGCCATATTTACTGCCGTGGTAGATTTGCCAACTCCGCCTTTTCCAGATGCAACTGCAATGATATTTTTAATCCCTTTAACGGGCTCAACTCCTTTTTGGGCAGCATGGATAACAATTTTATTATCGATATTGACGTTAGTTGTATTTACGCCATCTACCTCACCAATCATAGCTTGTAGTTGACTGATTAATTTATTATTATAGCCTTTAGTTGGATAACCAAAAATCAAATTTACGGTGACGGTATCGCCCTCAATTTGGATGTTTTTAACCACTTTAGCGGCAACCAGATCTTTTTGTAAATAAGGGTCTATATACTTCTTAATAGCAGTTTCAACAGAAGCCTGTGAAATCATTAATTATTCTCCTAAATTGGGTGGGATATTTAAGTATATGAATGGGGGATGAAATTTCAATTAACAAGTAATATTTTAATAAATATCTCTAACTAATTAATTAACGATACATATTTATAACTAAATAAATTCAATATGTTCCATATAAAAAATATGCCAATATGCCAAAAATTTGATTACTGGGTGTGGGTTATTTTGAAAAATTAATAAAATATTAAATATCAATTAATTACGATTATTATTGTGTAACATACTGATATTCC
This sequence comes from Thioploca sp., assembly GCA_030627125.1. GTDB lineage: Bacteria > Pseudomonadota > Gammaproteobacteria > Beggiatoales > Beggiatoaceae > DRQV01. The sequence continues at coordinate 3,952 of DAOUSR010000184.1, read as the reverse complement.
AATGTCAATTAGTTAGTTTTGGCTGATAACATATTAGTTTTAATGTATTTTTTAACTTTGAATTATTTGGCGAATACATTAGGTAAATTAGGTGCATTTTATTTTGAACAAGACGCTTAATAAGCTAACCCGACTTACACTTTATAGTAATATTCCCATTTTTCATCATACTTCCTTCTAATTACAATAATACCTACATTACCAATTCCTTCCAATTTGTATGAAATCTCAAATTATAGTATAATATCTATACTGCTTTATCACAAAATCTGCCATAATATCACCATATACAAATATCATTATCAATGATCGATAAAACTGCTTTTGTAAGGGCATTACGTCCATTTTCTTTGATTGTAGCCATCGCAACTTGTGGTTTAGGTATCAGTCTCGCATTGCTCGAAGGTTCAGAAAATATCTGGTTAGCATCGCTCGTAATGATTACTGGGGTATTATTGCAAATGGCGGTTAACCTGATTAATGACTATCGAGATATTAGCAGTCAACAATTTACCCCAGTGCAACAACAAGCAATTAATCGAAATACTCGCATTGGCTGGATCGTTATGTTACTCGCCATATCCCTTGGATTATATATGGTTAGCATTATGGGTTGGCCGTTATTGTTACTGGGGGTAATTGGTGTATTTGGTGCTTGGGGTTATACTGGTGGCCAGATAAATTATAAAGAACGAGGCCTTGGTATCCTGCTAGTTTTTTTACTGATGGGGGTTATGCTTATTGGAGGGTCATATTACGTTGTCGCAGGTACTTATCACTGGAATATCTTTTGGCTATCATTACCTTTTAGCTTGCTGTCATCGTTGTTGTTATTAAGCAATGAACTGCGAGATTATGAAGAAGACCTAGCGGCTGGTATTAAAACCTTGAGTGTGCGTTTGGGTTATGCTGTTGGAGTAAAATTATATTATTGGTTAGTAGCTTTGATTTATATCGTTAGCGTGTTGTTGTATCAAGCGGATATATTACATGGCGTGGTTTTATTGCTAGTGACTGTGTTGGTATTGTGGCAACCGCTAAAATTACTGAATGCACCTCATAAACAACGTTATCGTCTCACACTTTTAACTGGACGGTTTTATTTTATTTATAGCGTTGTCTATATAGTAACAGTTTGGATACCATTACCATGAATCAGGATATTATCCTTGCCATTGCATTACCTGTAACTCTGTTTTGCATTATGTTTAGTATGGGTTGTAATTTAACGCTCGCCAATTTTAAAACGGTAACGCAAACCCCAATGTTAGTTGGAATTGTATCGCAGATGTTGTTATTACCTATTCTAGCCTTTGCTTTACTGTATCCTTTGGGCCTTCCAACCGAAATATTTATCGGATTCATGATCCTAGCATTAAGCCCCGGTGGTACTACGTCCAATATGTTTGCGTATCTAGCAGGTGGAAATCTCGCTTTATCAATTTCTCTGACTGCTGTTGTCAGTGTGGTGACACCGTTCACTATCCCATTGATTGCTGGCTGGATATTGGCTTCACAACTAGATTCGTCTGTAAGTATTCAACTGCCATTTTTGCAAACCATAGCTAAATTGTTAGTTGTTACGTTAGTACCGGTGATACTAGGCATGTTGCTACAACATTTTAAACCCCGATTTTGTAATCGTTATGAATTTTGGATGACACGTACCCCGTTAATTATGTTGTTATTAGTAATTGGTGGAATTATTCAGCAGAATTGGCAGAAAATGCCTGATTTTATTATGCAAACTGGATTTCCAGCATTATTATTGGCTACTCTAGCGATTATTCTAGGGTATTTTTTTGCACGAATCATGAAGCAAAACAAAAGAGATTCAAGAACTATTGCTATCGAAACCTCAATCCAGAACGGTGGTACAGCGATTCTAGTTACTGGAACAATATTACACAATCCCACAATGACTATTGCACCAGTGATGTACGGTATTTTAATGCTGATACCGACTTTTATCTATCTATTTTGGTTGAATTATGTTAAAGTTAGGTAACATTTAAAGGAGAGAAAAATGATATTTATCAGATTATTCATTATAATATTCTTGGTTTCGGCTTGTAACGAATCTGAGCCTGAATCATTACAATTGCCGAGTCCATTTTCTATATTTACAGAAGTACAAGGCCAAACTTCAGCTGGTTTAACTGGTATCGATGCTAATACCAACGGTATACGTGATGATATTGACCAACTTATTGAACAGAAGTTCTCATACACGCCAGAAATAAAACGGGCGGCCCAACAAGAAGCTCGTGCTTTACAGCAATTTATGCTAGTCAAAACGAAAGAAGACGCTTTAAAAGCAACCGAACAAATTGCCCGAGCAACCAGTTGTACTTTTAAAATCCTGTCCGATCCAGTTCTGGACTATGAAAAAAGACAAGTTTTATCTAAAGAAATAGAGGCTTGGACCACAAATACGAAAGAGCGATTGCTTAAGTATTTAGAATCTAGCAAACTTATTGGTGGAGCATATTTTATGCAACCAGTTGAACCAGTCTGTGATTGAGGAAAATTTCAATGAAAATTATAATATTACTACTTATTAGCTCTTTTGCATACGCTCAACAATGTGAGCCGGAAAATTTCCGAATTATATTTAGCAATGGTGAATTGACCACGCCCAAACAAGCTTTTACCGCCATGAATGAGTTAGCTTTAAATTTAGGTAATAGCCATGCTGATGAAGGTATAACCTATGATCTTGCTTATAACTATTCAGACGACGCATTTAAAGAACTGTTAGAATCATCAAATCAACGATTGTGGTATGTTAATTTAGCTCGACTAGTATATAACTGGAAATTTGAAATCAATCTACCTGAATTAAATCAGCATGTTGAAAAATATCAGGAAGCAATTTTACAGGGCCAAAAAGTATTAGTAGTTGCTCATTCGCAAGGAAATTTTCACACTAATCTAGCTCAACAAATGCTGAATAATCGGAAGCCAGCAATTGCTATGAAAAGCTTTGGTATATTTGGTATAGCGACTCCAACCAGTCGAGTTGGCAGTAATGGAGCTTATCTAACTAATCACCTTGATATAATTACCTCAGTACCAAGTTCATTGCCAGCCAATTGGACTTTGCGGCGAATTGATAGCGGTAAAATTGTTGATCAGATTGGTTCTATTCCAGCTCATAGTCTTAGTGATACCTACTTATCGCCTTATTACGACATTCGCCCGGAAATTATTAAAGGTATTAAGCAAGAATTAAGTAAGTTAACAGACCCGCCTCAAGTGGTGAAAAGTGGCTCAATTACAGTTACGCTGACTTGGAATCTTGACAACAAAAACGATGTTGATCTGCATGTTTTGGAACCAGATAAAACTCATGTTTATTTTGAAAACACAACTGGTAGCAGTGGATATTTAGATGTTGATAATAGACAAGGGTTTGGCCCAGAGCATTATTATACTGATTGTGACAAATTACAGGCTGGGGAATATCTTGTGGGGGTAAAGTATTACAGTGATAACATTAGGCCCGCAAGACCAGTTACAGCTACAATAACTATTTCTGCCCCCGGTTTGACCAGAACTTTTACCGTCGAACTGGATAAAGCAACCGGCCAAACTAACTCCAAATTTATAAAACTAGCTAAAGTTGTCATTGGAAGAATTGGTGAGCCAATCAGTGGCAGGTTGAAATATCAGATTATTCCGTTGATAGGTAAATAACCTAATTCAAATACTTAAAAAATTAACTGATGTTACGCACTAAGCCGTGAATATGGCAACCTGCCCCTCAATTCCATTAAGTTAAGAAAATTGGTTAGGGTAACCACAAGGGATTACCCCTACAAATCATATATGTAGGGGCAAATCCTTTGCCCTTAACTTAATGGCAACAAGCGTAGGATGTAATGAACGAAGGGGATTGCATCAATTGTGTAACACCATGATTGATGCGGTTCCTCACCACATCTTACAT
>DAOUSR010000210.1 GCA_030627125.1 Thioploca sp. | reverse complement strand
TTAGCATTGAACATTTTTAAATTATCTGTAGTAACGTTAATATTGCCAGCATTTCCAGAGCCTTGACTTTGTGTCGTAATAAAACCATTTTGAGAAAGGCGTAACATATCTGTATTTATTAAAATAGTTCCTGCATTTCCAATTTTTTTGGTACCTGCTTGAATAGTCGAATTATCTTTTATTTCTAATAGTGGAGAAAATATTTCAATTTTGCCACCATTGCCAGAAGTAAAACTATTGCTCAATATACTCGAATTATTGCTAATCAATATATTTTTATTTGCTGTTATGGTCATATTGCCTGAACGTCCTATACCTGCCTCAACATATGCATCTTGATTACCAGTATTAACATTAATTTGAGTACCATTTTCAAGCGTAAGGGTATCTACTTCTATTTCTACATTACCTGCATCCGCATCTTTAAATCCAATAGTATTTGTGTAAATAACACCTTCTTTCATATTCAAAATAGGTGAAAAAATATTTACATTTCCTCCTTTACCAGTCCAAAATGCCGTAGTAAAGATACCGCTGCTTAATATTTTGTTATCAATAAGTTCGGGGAAATGACCAGCAATATATATTTCTTTTTCAGCATGTATAGTAACATCGCCGGCCATACCTGTTGATTTACTAGTACTAGCTATTTGTGAACCTTCAGTCATACTAATATTCTTTGCTTCAATATATATATCTCCTGAATTACCATTACTTAGAGTATCTGTAGTTATTCTCCCACCATTTTTAAGTATAAGTTTTTCATTAGCTTTTACATTAATACCTTGTCCATCATTTTCTCCTTGCGTATCTGCAAACACATAACCATTATCTAATATTATTTGTCCACCATGAAGAAATATCTTACCGCCTCCAATACCACTGGTATCTATATTAGCAATCTTTCTATCTTTGTTTGCTACTCCTTTGGTTTTATCTGTAATTGTTATTTTTCCTAATTCAGTAATTTTTTCAAGATTATAATTAGGAATGGATACTTCTCCAGATGAATTTAAACTAACTAAATTTATTTGTCCATCTGGCGCTTTTACTTGACCATTTTGGAAATTTAAATCCCCACCAATAAAAGATAAAGTTTTACCTTCTTTTAATTCTAATTCGCCATCTTTATTAGAAATACTTGCGGGAGTGTTTGTTAAAAAACCGAATGCACTTGGTGGAGCAATTGTGAATGAATTTTCTTTTGATGTAGAAACATAAAATTTTTCCCCATCTTGGAAACGAAGATAATCAGCAGTGCTAACATAAAATGAACCTTGAACATCTAATTCCGCATTTTCTCCAAACACGATTCCAGCCGGATTAAGAAAATAAAAATCCGCATTAGGCATTTTAGAACTTAAAGTTCCATCAATATTGGAAATATCACCGCCAGTAACTCGACTTATAACATTTTTAATATTAGAAGAACCTAAAAAGGTAGCAGTTTCTTTACTGTTTAGATTGAAAGTACTAAAACTATGAAAGAGGTTATTGCCTTTTTGTTCACCCATAGAAGTTTCAATAGTAAAATTAGGTCCTGGTAACATATCATCAGAACCAAATGTACCGTCTAATACTATTTCTGCTACAGTGGTTGAAGCCATGCTTAATGCAACAATCACTATAAATGGTTTTAGTACTTTAAACATGATTTAGAATAAGCTATTTGGATTAATTAAATCAAATTTCCAACCTTTCCAATCATCTGAATAAGGTTCTATCAATTTTAACTTTATATCGTAACGTAATGTTGTATCATCAACTCTTACTGATGGTATAGAAACAATTTTTGTTGCGTCATCATAGGTTGTTTCATTGGCTATTTCTTTATTAACTCCTTCAAGAAATTCAAGAAATTCTAATCCGAAAATTTGCTCACTTTCCTTTCTCAATTTTGCAGAATAACGCCCTAATCCTTCTACAAACACCACTGGAATATCTAAAAGATTACTTTTAAAAGTTGTTAGTGGTTGTAACTCTATTCGTCCAAATTCAATTATTTCATTTATATCCAAATTTTTGATAATTCCTTCTTGATCTTTGATAATCTCTTCTTGAAAACCGAATGTTTTGATCTTTAAATTGTATTTTGTATCAGAACCTAAGTTAATTAAAAATACTTCAAAAATAGTATCATTCTCATCATCAAAAATATGTTCAAATTCCAATTGTTCCTCATTTTCCCTATAATAATCTGTAGAAATTGCAAATTCTGGTTTATCAATTGGAGTAATTGTAATAGTAATTACATCAATTGGCTCACCTAATATCCCAACCACATTTCCTGTGTAACCACCTATTGGCTCACTAGTATCTTCTGTGTAAAATGAAAATACATCACTAGAAATTCTTGCTCCAAAACCATCAATTGCTTCCACACGCCAATAATAAGTTTCTAAAGTTTTCAATATATTATTATCAATAATTACTGAAGAATGTTGTAGTTCTTCTTGATAAACAATATTTTGTAATTTTTCATCTGAACCAATAACAAGATTATAAATTACCGAATCACCATCTAGGTCAATGCTTGGTTCCCAATCCAATCGCAATGTGGTTCTAGTAGTAGCACCATCTTCTGGTAAAAGTAATGAAAATGCTTCAGGTGGGTTATTACCGTCCTTATTCTTATAAACAGTCGAACTATAAGTTTGTGAGGTATTTCCAGATGAGTCACTAGCTATATAAAATATCGTGTATTTACCCGGTTCATTAAAAGCATCATACTCAGTTTCAAAACGGGACTTGTCATAATTAAAAATCAAATCTCTTGCAGGAAAACTTAATTCTATTTGACCATCTCCATGTTGTTTTTCTGTTACATCAGCTGGGTTTGGAGTTTTAATGAAGATACCACTATATATCTGTTCTGAATCGTCATAATTAGTCTTCAACCATAAAGTATCTGAAGATTCATTTTCATCTAAATACAATGTTTCTGTTTTTGCTACAATATCAATTGGCATATAGTTAATATCCATATCCAATCTTCTAACTGATTGTTTATTATCAATTTGACTATCAAAACCTAACTTTAATTCACTTAATTTATTACCATCTCCATCATACATTAAGGTCATACTGCCATTACCATCACCATTATCATCGAATAACGGGTGTTGCTTACCATTGGGATATTTTTTATCATTGGTACGGTTTTTAGTTTCTTTAGTAGCTATTTCAAAAGCATCCATAAAAGTTTTACTATGGTATCCCAATTGTTCAAATAATATTTTTATAAACAATTCACCTTCAGCAATACTATTAGGATCACGTGGTTTAAAGTCAGTATAAGATTTTTCATTCGCACTAGCACTTGTTATAATAATTCTGCCGGGTTTTGATACCTTGTCAATAAAGCTACCAGAAAAACAAGTTCCAACTATAAAAAAGCGAGGTTCTTGTTTAGCTTCTTCTGTTAAATTGCTTTCTAATTTGTCTAACCAACCATTAATTTCTTCTGCGGAAATTGATTCTGGGTACAAACTAAAATTAATATTTTCATCATCATAATATCCATGATCAACCATAATAATATACAATGGGGCTGGGGAATTATTTAGTTTATCTTTTGCCCAATCTTCAATGGACTCTTGGATGTCTGATTTAACAGGTTTATCAGGAAGATTATCATATGGATCAACTTTATCTTGTTTAAAAGATTTAATATGTTCTGGCAAAAAACCACGTTCTGTAAGTCTTGTTTGGACATTATCAATAGTTTTATTATATCCATCTTTTAAAGTTCCAGCCTTATCTCTACCTTGCACAATAATAGCGTATCCTGCATATTTTACTTGCGTTGTGTTAATTGTAAAATGATATGGACTTGAAGTACTGCTAGTAATACCCTTATCAGTTCTAACTTTAAACCAATAGGTTCCATATGGTAAGTTTTTATGTTGAATAGAAATTTCACTAGGTGTACCTTTCAAACCGATAGAATTCAAAGTTCTTAATATGTCATCGTTATCAGATTTCTCTAATGTTCCATTCCAATAAATATCTGTTAATGGAGATAAGTTATCATTATTATGACCAAGTGTAATTGTTACATCACTCTCATAAAGCAATTGAAATTTATAATAATCTACATCCTCATGAGAAAATAATATGCCACTATATTCTTGTTCTAACTCTATTTCAGTGGATTCTATTGGAAAATTATTAGGTTCTTTCTCTCCTATGTCATTTGTGTAATACACTGTTAAATAATAAGGATTTGTGTTACAAGCTATACTTTCACGTAATCCACAGTATATCTTAATGTAGTAAGTACCAGCAGATAGTCCCTCTTGATATTGAGCTATTTTATAGTTAGAAAATAAATCATCACGTATTTCTCGACCTAATGTACCATCTTCATTATTTCCGTATAGTTTCCATGGAAAACTTTGTAATAGTTGCTCATCTTCAGTTCGTAATAAAATAATTACTCTACCATCATCAGGCAATTCAAATTTGTAGAAATCTGCATCATCAACAAAAAATAAAAAAGAGCTTAAATCGTCACTGTATTCTTGGCCGAATTCTATCTCAAGAGCATCTGCTGGAGTATCACCAACATCAGCTTGTACGGACATTATTATGCCTATATTAAAGGCAAATGCCATAAGTAAGATACCAAAAAAATACTTTAGTAATTTGTTATTAAAACTGGTTAAAAATTGTGGTTGGTATAAGTTCATTGGTCACTCATTTATAGTTAAATATAGTTTAAGTAAAAAAGCAAATGATAGCATACATAGGTAATTAAACTTACATTACCTCATTGATAAATTCAGATACTATATCTCCATCATGCTTGCGTAGAAATACGTACCAAGAATTACAAATATTTATGTTACATGAGAAAAGCTTCTAAATGTAAAAATAACATAGTTCTGTCCATTCCTTCACCATTAAAAAACTGTTCAAGAGTGATTTTTATTTCATCAGCACTAATAAGGCCATCAGAATCTAAGTCATT
>DAOUSR010000193.1 GCA_030627125.1 Thioploca sp. | reverse complement strand
GTAGTCGTGAGGTTTATGGTGAAGCGAAAAATTTACCTGTAACAGAAAATGCACAAAAAATGGCTGTTAATATTTATGGTGAAACAAAAATTAAGGGTGTGCAACATAATGTTTGTTGCCCACCAAGATTAATTTCAATAAGAGTATAAATTACTCCTACCAACCAGCTATCATGAAATTTACAACTTATTAAATGGTTCTGCCCGTTTTATCAATTCCTCTGCTCCAGTTGGATCATTAGGTTTACCCGGATGGATGCAATGAGCCGGACAAATTTCAGCCGCTTCAACTAGTTGACTGTAAGTACCACTATCCAAATCTCCCAACATAGCTTGTTTACTATCATTATACACAAACATCATACCATTTATATTAAGACAATCATTACAACTAGTACATAAATCACTATCTATCCAAGGATCATCAAACACTATCTCTTCCACAGCTGATTTGTCGGTAACTACTTCTGTAACAACATCTTTTGTTATAGTTTCAACTGGAGGAACTGTTCTAGTCTGAGAGACAGCAGTAAAATCCATACCTAATAAAATTTCTGTCAACTTTTGCATCGTTTCGCCAGCAGTATCTCGACGAGCTTGTTCTAATTGTTTGGCTTGTTCAATTGTTAAATTTTCCAGTTCTTTCTGAGCCTTAGCTTGAATTTCAGTTTGAGTTTTCTGTACTGCCAGCTCAACATATTTATTATTTATACCAGCTAATTCTTGTAAAGTATGCCAATAATTCAACCGATCTCGACAAGCTACTATAAGTGGGCGTGATACTACTAATTTATGCAATTCACCTTGATCATTAACTGCCCAGATAAAAGGAATTTTTTGATAATCTTTCCAACTGGAAGTAGCCAAGTAAGTTTCAATTGAAATTAAAATTTCGTTCTCATAACCAACTTGTATAGCACGAAAATAATTACTCAAACGTGGTACTAATAAAGCATAATCAGCGAAGGTAAAAGCTAATTCAGTCTCAATCACCACCTCATTTGCATCTTTATACTGAAAGTTATGCTTAGACCAATCTGATTCTGGTTGTGGATTACCAGCAAAATTTACTCGATCGGCCGCTGCGTCACCAGCTTCTGGATTAACATGGAAAAACGGATGAGCCCTACTTTCAAGAGCGGCTCCAGCAACTAACCAAGCATTAATTCCCTGGATACGTTGCATTCCGGTATTGATAATATGTAAACTAGTTCGAGTCGCATCTAAGGCTGATAAAAATTGGTCTAATAAATGTCCATGTCTAGCGGAAGAAGATTGTGATATTGCGGCTTGACGATGACTAATACCAAAATAACCTAATTCCAAACGATAGTTCAAAAAAGTTTTTTCATTGCTGTCTGTATGAGGATTATCATGAGCTCTTACTCCAACTAAAACATGGATCGGTTGCCCAGAACTTAGTAGACGAGATAAAGCTGGCATCCCTGCATTAGCAACTCGATCTGCGGATTCTAACGCAATTACAGTAGGTAAAACCAGCATTTCTTCTTTAGAAAAAGCTTCCCAAGTAAAATTAGCAAACCAAGGATCATGCAGGTCCGCGTCATAAACATTATCTAGTTCTAATTGGGCAATTCGGACGGCTTTGAAAATTTTAGCTAATTTTGTCGCCTGCTGCTCAAAGATTTCTCTAGCTTTGTTAGCTGGCTCTGAGTCTACAAATACTTCTATGGTTAGATTATTTTCTAGCCAATCTCCGGTCACTCGGCCAAGGTGAATGATCCGTACTAAAATTTGCTCATTTTCCTGTAAGAAGGCTTCCAAAATGTGCAAAACATTACTAACTCGTGTATAGCGTTCGGATGACATGGCCACAGAACCTTTTGAATGAGTCATGATTTCTGACAGAGCTAATGGATCAAAACGCTCACCAGCAGTACCTACGCTATTACGCATCATTCTTGGTTCTATAGCTTCATCTGATTTTCCCCATTCTACTTCTAACAGCTTTTTTAAATCATCTGTATATTGCTCAACTTTAGTTTTAAAATCCGCTTGGCGAAGAATTAGTCGATTACAAATAGCATGATTTAATAGATGAATAGCAACAAAACGGCCATAACCAAGTAGCTGGACTTCAGGTTGAATAGCATCTAATAATTTATTAAAATCGGCTATAAAACGTTCATTACCCTCTGGGTCTAAATCTAGCTCTTGTTGTAAAACTTGTCCAGCTTGAGATAACATAGGAATAGCTGGAGTTGGTCCTTCAGGAAGATTTTCACGCAAATAACGTTCTAAACGGGGTAAATTATCTTTTAAAACCCTAGCATTTTCAGAACCCGGAGCGAATAATTCAACTATTTCCCATAATTCAGGAGCTGCGGATTTAGCTAACTGCTCGGAAGTTGTGGTTGTATCTTCTGTGGGATAGAGGAATAGAGGATAATCATAGCGTACTTTGGAAGCATCCCGATAAGCATGTAATAATGCTGGCACATAATTTTCGGTAATTGCTTCACTGGCAGTATTAGGATCACCTAAATGAAAGCGACGTAAGGCATGTTCCTCATCTATTGTTTGGCTTATTGCTGGAATATAGGGTATATTACTCTCAGTAATAATTTCTTGTGTAGTAGTTGATTTTTTGGAATTAGAAAAGCCTAAATCAAACTCATAATCAGAATAATCAGATGCCTTCATTACCGCCGAGCTTTGCATATATGTCTCCTAAATTTAATTACTAACAGTTTCAACTTCAGACCATAATCTTTCCAGTTGGTAAAAATCACGAGTTTCTGGTTGCATAATATGGACAATTATATCACCTAAATCAACCAATGCCCATTCTCCGACATTGCAACCTTCTTCTCCTAACGGTCTTTGACCAAACGACTTAGCTTTTTCTACTATATGATGGGATAGTGCTATAACTTGACGGCTAGTATTACCAGTTGCGACTACCATAAAGTCTGTAATATTGCTTTTATTGCGTACATCAAGCACTTCAATATTTTCAGCTTTTTTGTCTTCTAAAGCATCTTTTACGATGGTAAGTAATTGTTCTATATTCATAATTATTTATTATAGAGTGGGTAATATTCACTACAATTTTCAGTTATAAACTGATGTTACGAATCAATATGTCAATACCAAGTTAAACATTGGAGTCCAAACTTTTAGGTTGGTAAATTTTAAACTAAACTTTGAATTCCAATAAATATTCTTTAACTTAATGGCATTGACGTATTGTGTAGGGGTAATCCTGTTTACAAATTACAGAATCCAAGTGCATAATATCATTTATAAAATTGTTGAGTATTTATAAGGTCTAAAACGGCTGGGGGAAGTAAATAAGTAGGATTTTTTCCTGCTGCGATTATAGCACGAATTTGAGTTGCTGAGATATTTAGGGTAGGAATATCTTGTAACCAAATTTTGCCAGCAGTTTTAGTTATTAAATCTTGTGGGTTATCAGTTTGATATTTATGTAGAAAAGCATTCATGGTATTAGTTATATTTTGGCAGCCAGATTGCTCCCGAGTAACTACTATAATATGGGCAAAATCCATAATAAATTCCCATTTATACCAACTTGGCAAACCTAAAAATGCGTCCATTCCAAAAATTAAAGCGAGAGGATTCGCTGGATAATCATTACGTAAGCTGCTTAAAGTATCAATCGTATAGGACAAACCTTGGCGTTGTAATTCACGATCATCAAAGGTTAAACCTTGGATGCCAGTGATAGCCGCTTGCACCATTTGTAAACGCTGTTGGCTCGTAACATCTGGTTGTTCTTTATGGGGCGGACATGCTGCTGGGATTAGCCGTACTTGAGCCAAGTCTAGTCGTTCATATAATTCAATAGCTAATCTTAAATGGCCATTATGGATTGGGTTAAAAGTTCCGCCAAAAATCCCGATAATTTTATGATTCATAGTGAGTGTTTTAAAGCACTGCCATCTAAATTAAGAAATTTGGTTAGAATAACCACAAGGGATTATCCCTACAAATCAATGTTTTACTGATCAAAATTTATCGCTCTACTTAATCTTGTTGAAGATGAAGGAGCTTTTCCTCTTGGTAATGGCATTACTTCTACTAAATCATCACGATGACTTTTGGCGAATCTTGCCATTGCATTCAATCCTGTATGACCACACATTATTGATATTATCATTATTAATAATGTCTGGTCAGTATTCCTTTGGCTTTACGTGGGTCTTTCTGCTAAGTAACTTACTAAATTTTTCATCTATTCATTGGGTTAGTTTTATTCGCTTTATAATACCATGTGTTTCTTTTATATACTTTGATGTAGCCCTCCCTACCTGACTGGAGCCATTTACGATTTAGTTCTTAATTCACATTTAAATAATTTTATAGTTATTTTAAGATGTAATAAAAATTATTATTTTATAGGCTTGTGGTAAAAAATTATTCCGATTCGTTGAATATGAGAAATTAAAGCTGAATTTTCTATTTGCTCAAACAAGGATAAATCAATTTTATATGGTAAGAATAAATCATCTAATTCCATTTCTATTTTTAATAATTTAGAAAAGCTTAAATTTTTACTTTTGATGGTTAAATCAATATCAGAACCATGATTATAATTACTTTTTGCACGCGAATCATATAAAATAACTTGTTCTACTTCTGTATGAAAAGTAAATATTTCATTTATTTTAGCAATATTTTCTGCTTTAAGACCAAATTTACCGTTCATAAAGATTCAAATTTAGCCACTAATTCTTGAAAAAGTTCATGATATACAGTAATTATTTTATGAGCAATTTCATTTGCAACTTCTTCATTATAGGTATGAGATGATTTATTCCGGCTTTTAATCATTTCCATCCAATTTTCACCATCATAAATTAAACCGGTTTGGAAGGCTTCACGTATTGCATCTCGAGAACCAATAATATCAGAATTTCCTTGATATTTAAAATAATCTCTTAGTAAATTCCAAGCTAATTCATAAGTAAATTCAAACACTTTAATTAAGCCTTGTTGTTCAAGATTCAATAATGGGCGTTGTGTACTAAGTTGCACTGCATCATCCAATTGGGATAAAGCTTTTTGATAACTATTGAAACGTTGTTGCCAACGAATATCATCCATAGTTTTTTCGGCCTTAAGGGGCAAGGAATTGCCTCTACTAAACATCGTTGGTGGAGTATTGCTTAACCAACCATTTTCTTTAATTGATTTTATTGAAATGGTCGGTTTCATTGCATTACACCGACCCTATAGAACTTAAATTTAAAACCGGTTAGATATTTTGATAATTTCTCAAACAAATAATATTTTAATGTTAACAATATTGCTTGATTGAGAGTATTTATCAAAATTATACTTAAGCTATTTAGTTACAGGAGGAATGTCTTTCATTGGAGGAGAACGTAATAATGACACATTTCTTTCACGTTCAATATTTAGCAGATGAACAAATTTATCTCCTTGTTTTTTCCACCATTGAGTAAGAGTTGATTTTACAGTAGTTCCTTTTTTTACGAATTGCATTATTCGTTTCGGCGGATTATGGGAAATAAGAACTAATACCTTGTATTCTTCATTATCACTAGATTTAACTTTAGTTATTTGCCATTTATAAATTTTTAAGCCTTTTCTAAAAGAAAGAACGTAGTCTTTACTTTTTTCCAGTTGCTTTCCACCTTCCCAACTTTCATAATCATACATAGTATTAAAATCTTCATTCAACCAAGCGTTCATATAACCAGCGATAGTATTTTTAAGAACTGGATGTTTTACTACTGGCGACTGTAAAAGTTTGGTTGGAGGTATCTTTATATCATTAGCAATACAATGATTAAACAACATTAAACTTACAATAATGGATAAAATTATTTTTTGCATATTTTCTCGTGAAATTAGT
>DAOUSR010000045.1 GCA_030627125.1 Thioploca sp. | reverse complement strand
ATTCCATGATCAACTCATTTTTCTTGGGGTGAGATAGAGCGTTTAACATCGGTAATCTTTCCATGTTTTATATTGAAAACTATTTTTACTTTGTTGTCAAGGGGGGGACTGAGCAATTACAATTTTTCATAGTTATTTTCTGTTTAAAAGTGTTTTGAACAAGATTTAACGGATTAAATTATAAAATGATAAAATGATAAAACATGATTAAACCATTAAAATATTTCATATATTATATGGTAATGGGTTTAAACAGTAAAGCCAATAATGCTAGAATTAGACAATTGGTTAAGATAATTACAAAAAATTATCCCTATAAATAAATGCTTTATGTAGAGACAATCCTTTATAGTTACCCTTAACTTAATGGCATTGAGGTAAAATATTGGAATAAAGACAGTAAAAACTTTAGAAAGTAAAGAGTGTAGTTTTATTATTTTAAACATTTGAATTTCTATTTCCAAACCCTACATCATTGACATATCAAGAATCTTTGCCTCAAGGTCAACAATTATTTTCGTTAAGATAGGTTAAGAATCCAATCTTTAGCTTGATAATTATCAATATAAACCTTAAAATCCCAACATTGTAAAAATTTAAACCCGTTCTCAAATTTGGGAACATTCTCATAAACTCAATATATTAAGGAGTAACTTTAGTGCGTATTAATTTAATTTGGGTGTTGTTTAAGCGGGAACTAAACAGCTATTTTACCACCCCTATTGCTTATGTTTTTATTATTATCTTTTTGTTTTTAAGTGGAATTTTTACTTTTTACTTAGGTAACTTTTTTGCCAGAGGGCAAGCAGATTTATTACCATTTTTTACCGTCCATCCTTGGCTATATTTATTTTTAATCCCAGCATTATCCATGCGGCTTTGGGCTGAAGAACGTAAAAGTGATACCATCGAATTATTACTGACTATGCCAATTACCATAACCGAAGCGGTATTAGGCAAATTTTTAGCAGCTTGGGCTTTTACTTCAATTGCATTGGTTATGACTTTTCCGATGTGGATTAGCGTCAACTATTTAGGTAATCCAGATAATTACGTCATTATGGCTGGTTATATCGGTAGCTTATTGTTGGCTGGCGGATTTTTAGCGATTGGTTCCTGCATGTCAGCTTTGACTAAAAATCAGGTAATTGCATTTGTCATCACTGTGGTCATGTGTTTAGCTTTTATTCTCAGTGGTTTTCCTTTAGTGTTGGACTTCTTTAGTGGTTGGGCCCCACAAATTATCGTCAAAACTATCAGCTCCTTTAGCTTTTTGACTCATTTTAGTGCGATAACTAAAGGTGTAATAGATGTGCGAGACCTGATTTACTTCTTCACGTTGATAGCTTTCTGGCTGTTTGCGACCACTGTCTTAATTGAAATGAAAAAATCTGACTAAAAGGAATATAACATGAATCAAAAGATTTTAACCACTACCAGTCTAATTATAGCTGTAATTTTGTTTATGGCAATAAATATCGTTAGCAAAGAGCTATTTAGTTCGGCCCGACTCGACCTGACTGAAAACCAGCTTTACACTCTATCCGAAGGAACTGAAAATGTTCTAAAAAATCTTGAAGAACCAATTACTTTGCGTTTCTTTCTGTCAGAAAAACTTGCTACTTCCTTGAGCATTAATAGTTATGCAGAACGGGTGAAGGATTTATTGCTGGAATACCAACGTATTGCTGGTGATAAACTCAACCTAATTTTCGTCGATCCAGAACCATTTTCGGAAGAAGAAGATCAGGCTGAAGGTTATGGTTTGCAAGGAGTTCCAATTGATGATAGCAATACTACCTTTTACTTTGGGATTGCTGGCAGTGATTCCATTGACAATGAAAATGTGATTCCATTTTTTTCACCTAATCGGGAAGAATTTTTGGAATATGATTTGACTAAGTTCGTATATCAATTAGCTTATCCAAAACAGAAAATAGTTGGTTTAATGAGTACGTTACCGATGCAGGGTAATACTAGTGCTTCGCCGTTTATGCCACAAAATTCTGGTAAGCAAGATGCTTGGATGATCGTGGATCATATCAAGCAATTGTTGGAAGTAAAAACTGTTGCCACTGATGTTGATGCTATCCCAGATGATATTGAAGTATTGATGGTGGTGCATCCGATGGGATTTAGTGATAATACTCTGTATGCAATTGATCAGTTTGTATTAAATGGTGGACGGGCGATTATATTTTCTGATCCATATTCAGAAGTTTATGAACCAGTTACCGATCCAAAAAATCCGTTTGCTGCTATGCAAGCTCCACGTAATTCTGATTTCACCAAGTTGTTTGATGCGTGGGGAATTGAAATTGCTAATAAAGTAATTGGTGATTTGCAAACCGCTCAAAAAGTGCAGGTACAAAAAGGCTCGAAAATGTTGGTGATTACTTATCCAGTGTGGATGGATTTGAATGGTGAACAGTATTTTAATACCAATGACATTGTCACTGGCAAGTTAGGTAATGTGGTGATGGCAACTGCTGGTAGCATCGTTGAAAAAGGTGATGTGGCAACGAAAATCATTCCATTGATTAGTTCTGGTGATAAATCTATGCAAATTGATGTGGAAAAGCTTGGCTTTATGTCAGAACCAGAGAACTTAGTGCGTGAATTTAAACCAGAAAATAAATTTACCTTGGTAGCTCGTATCACCGGTCCGGTAAAATCTGCGTTTCCAGATGGCAAACCAAAAGCTGAGAAAGAAAGTGAATCAGAAGCTACTACTGAAACTAAGCATATTGCTGAATCAGTTGCAGATATTAATGTTATCGTAGTTGCTGATACTGATATTTTGGAAGACAAATTCTGGGTTAGAACGCAGAATATGTTCGGCCAACGGATTGCGATTCCTCATGCTGCGAATGCTACTTTTGTGTCGAATGCGTTGGATAATCTGACTGGTAGCAATGATTTGATCAGTGTGCGAAATCGGGGTAATTTTACTCGACCTTTTACTAAAGTTGAGGAAATTCAACAACAAGCTGAACAGAGTTTCCGAGAAAAAGAGACGGAATTATTGGCTCGTTTGACTACTGCTGATAACAAGATTCAGGAAATGCAACGGCAGAAAAAGGAAGGTAATGAGTTGGCTCTTAATATCAAGCAACAGCAAGAAATTGCTAACTTTCGTAATGAGAAAATTAAGGTTCGGAAGGAGTTGCGGAATGTGCAGCATGAGCTGCGGAAAAATATTGAGAGTTTAGAAACCAACATGAAGTTTATCAATATTGGCTTAATGCCATTGTTGATTGGTTTAGGTGGAATTACTCTTGGAGTTTTGGGTCGCCGGCGGAGGAAGGCTTTGAGATTGGCTCGGGATTAGGAATTTAGTCTGATAGGGTATACAAATATTTGTCAATCCTATCAGATTGAAGATTTTTTGATATATTGTTTTTTCTAAGAATATGACGCATACTAAAATATGAAAGAATTATATTCAAAATATGGAGATTTATCTATTAATATAGGTAAATTAATAAAATGAAACGAAATAAGTTAAAATATATCGATCTTTTTTCCGGTTGTGGTGGGTTATCGCTTGGGTTATACAATTCAAAGCTTTGGAAAGGTGTATTTGCTATTGAAAAAAATCCTGACGCTTTCAAAACTCTTAATCATAACCTTATCTTAAATAATAACCATTTTGATTGGCCACAATGGTTGCCTAAAACACCTCATGATATTAATGATGTTATACAACAAAATTCAATAGAATTAAAGAATTTAAGAGGAAAAATTGATTTAATAGCAGGAGGTCCTCCATGCCAAGGATTTTCAATAGCAGGAAGGAGAATTGAAAATGATAGTAGAAATAAATTAATTGATTCATATGTTGAATTTATTCATTTAGTCCAACCTAAGCTGATTTTCTTTGAAAATGTTAAAGGATTTACGCACAAGTTTGATAAAAATAAGGAAAAAGGAAGAATATATTCTGATTATGTACAAAAATTATTGCAACAAAGCTACTCTGAAAAAGATATAGAAGGATATGAAGTTTATGGAACTTTAGTAAATTTTGTGGATTATGGTGTTCCACAAAAAAGAATTAGGTTTATTTTAGTTGGTATAAGAAAAGATTTAAAAAATAAATTATTTTCTAATAAATTTTTTAAGTTATTGTACAATAATAGAAAAGATTTTTTAGTTAATAAAGGAATAGGTTTGACAAATAATTTAAAAGATGCTATATCTGATTTATTGAGAAAAAAAGAAGTTGAATGCCCAGATACAAAATCCTTTAAATCTGGATTATATAATAATCCAGAGACAGGATACCAAAAATTATTAAAAGGTTCTATAACAAGAACTATTCCTGACAGCCATAGATTTGTTAACCATACTACTAAAACTGTCTCAAAATTTGAGTTTATCCTTGATAATGCAGAAAAAAATAAAAAATTATCAAAAGAAATTAAAAGCAAGTACAATATCAAAAAACACACAATGATTCCGTTATCAGGTGAATTTCCTGCACCAACTATAACAACTTTACCAGATGATTATTTACATTATTGTGAACCTAGGATACTTACTGTAAGAGAATATGCACGGATACAATCTTTTGGTGATTGGTATGAATTTAAAGGTAAATATACTACAGGTGGAAAGTTAAGGAGAAAAGAAGTTCCCAGATATTCTCAAATTGGAAACGCTATACCTCCTTTATTTGCCGAACAAGTTGGAATAGCCTTGAGGGAATTAATTAATGATTGAAAAACTCCAATTTAAAATAAGTTCAGCCTTAAAAGATGTTATTGGTAAAGATTTAATTACTGATGATTTTGTTGCTATATTTGAACTTGTAAAAAACTCATTTGATGCCTTTTCTGAAAAAGTTAGTATCCATTTTATTTTAGATAAAGGACAGGAAAAAAAGATTTTCATTGTTGATGATGGCAAGGGAATGAGTAGGCAAGATATAATAAATAAGTGGCTATTTGTCGCATTTTCTGCAAAAAGGGAGAATACAGAAGATAAAATAAAAAAAACATATTCTGGTTATAAAGGGATTGGGCGTTTTTCTTGTGATCGTTTAGGAAAAATACTTAAAATGTATTCCAAAACAAAATCAAGCGAAGTATTCCATTGCGTTACTGTCAATTGGGATGAATTTGAAAAGAATTCTCAAAATGAGTTTATTAATATTGACGTTGATTACCATGAAGAGGAAAAATTATCATTACCTGAAAATATAACCATTGATAATAATGGTGTTATTTTAGAAATTTGCTCATTAAGAGATGAAGATTCATGGGATAGAAAAAAACTTATCAGATTGAGAAGATCTTTACAAAAACTTATCGATCCTATCAGTGATGAAAAGAAGGTTGAAATAAAATGTAATAGCCAAAAACAACAAGACGCAATTGAGATACAAAATGCACACGATAAAGAACCTACACTTGTTAATGGGGAAGTTAAAAATACAATATTTAAAGTTCTTGAAGATAAAACTACAAAATTAAAAGCACAAATTACAACTCAAGGAAAATTGCAAGTTAAGCTTATTGACCGTGGTACATTTATATATGAAACTGAAGAAAATATTCAAGAATTATATCCACAATTAGTTGATTCTGATTTTTATATAGAGATGTCATTTGTAAACCAATCTTCAAAAGCTACATTTAAACGTAGAATGGGAATCGATTTGGTATCATATGGTTCACTATTTCTATTAAGAAACGGTTTTAGAGTCTATCCTATTGGCGAAGAAACTGATGATTATTGGGCATTTGATCGCCGTAAACAACAGGGATATGCTCGATATTTAGGAACACGTGATTTATCAGGATTTGTTAAAGTTTCTGGTAATGAAGATAAATTCCGTGAATCTTCAAGCCGTGATCAGGGTTTGATTCAAACCAGTGCTGCAAAAGAATTAAATAAATGTGTAATGTTCTGTTTGAAAAAATTTGAAGCATATGTTGTAGATGTTACTTGGAAAGATATATTAGATAAAGAAAATACTCATTTTGAAAGAATGGGAATAGACAATAATAGATATCGTATTATTGAGTTAATTGAAAAATTATCTAATTCAATAAATATACAAATTATTGATTTTAATCATGATTTAATTTCTATTTTAAATGATAAAGCTAAAGATTTTGAACCTTCATTAAAAAAGCTACAAAATATAGCGAATAATTTAAATGATAATAATCTTACAAAACAAATATCAATTGCAGAAAAAGTTTTGCTGAAGGCTAGAATTGCAGAACAAGAAGCTTTGAAGATTGCAGAACAAGAGAGAAAAGCAAGATTAAATGCTGAAAAAAAAGTTAAAAAAGCAAACAAAGTTGTAGAAAAAGTTTCCACTGAAAAATCTAAAGTAGAGGCAGATTATCAAGAAGAAATTAAACGAAATTTATTTTTAACAAAAAGTAGTTCAAGAGATACAGATTTATTAGAAGGTTTTATTCATCAAATTATTTTATATGCTTCAAAATCCAAAGCAGAATTACAAAATATCCTAAGGTATACAGAAAAATTAAAAGAAAAATCTTTGGATGATTTACAAATTATATTTTCTCAACTATTTGAAACAAACGAAAAAATTATATCTACTTCAAGATTTGCAATATCTGCAAATTTTAGATTGGAAACAAGCACGATAACAGCAAATTTAAATGTATTTTTATCAGAATATATTGAAAACATTTCAATGGCTCTTAATTCTCGAATAAAAATTATTACAAAGTTAGACAATAAAAAATTTGATATTAAGTTTAATCCTATTGAAATGGGAATGATTTTAGAAAATTTTATTAGCAATTCAAAAAAAGCCAGAGCAAGCACAATAACTTTTCATTCAGTAGTAAAAATGAATATTTTGGAACTGTATATTGAAGATAATGGAAAAGGAATTGATAAACAAATAGAAAAACAAG
The DNA here is from genome assembly GCA_030627125.1 of Thioploca sp. Taxonomy (GTDB): domain Bacteria; phylum Pseudomonadota; class Gammaproteobacteria; order Beggiatoales; family Beggiatoaceae; genus DRQV01. The sequence continues at coordinate 10,925 of DAOUSR010000045.1, read as the reverse complement.
AGCGTATTTTTGAAAAAGGTTTTACAAGAACTAATGGTTCTGGTTTAGGGCTATATTTTTGTAAAAATAGAATAGAATCTTTGGGAGGAAATTTGAAACTATCCCAAATACAACCTGAACATGGAACTATATTCATACTAAAACTGGTAAAACAATGAAGATAAACTATAAAATATTATGGATTGAAGACCATTTTGCTGAAGTGGAACCATTTATAGAATATTTAAGTAGTGAACTTAATAACTTAGGTTTTAAACTTGATGTAGATAAAAAAGAAACATTAAATGATGATGAATTATTTGCATTAAGTAACAAACTTTCAATTTATAATCCCTACGATATTATTATTTTTGATTATGATTTAGGTGATACAACTGGAGATGAAATAGCTAATAATCTAAGAAGTAAAATTTTTACTGACATGATATTTTATAGCGGTACCAAAGGTGGAGAATTGAGGAGAATTTTATTTGAGAAAGAAATTGATGGAGTCTATATTGTAAATCGTACCGATTTTATTGATGAAGCTTGGCCAATTATAGAAGATCAAGTTAAAAGAATATGCGATATAAATAATATGCGTGGAGTTATTCTAGATGAAATGAGCAAAATAGATTTAGAAATTAGGAATCTTTACAAGGAACAATTTGATAAATTACCTGAAGAAGAAAAAAACAAAGAGTTAGATAGATTTAAAAAAAGGCTGTTATACAAGAAAAAACAAATTGAAAAACAAATATTAAAACTTACTACGAAATCTTTTTTAGGAGATATTAAAGATTCACGTAAGATAGATTTTAACACTGTTAGACTACAGTTGGATCGTATCAATAATAATGAATTATTTGATGACAATAGTGAGCTACAAATGAAACAAAACTTACGCAATGAATTTGCTCATAATGCAGCTGAATTTGATAATGAAAATGGTACTGTTTCTCTGGCTGGGTATGAAGAAAAATATAATTTTAATAAGTTCACTAAAATCAGGAGAGAGTTAATTAGTTTATATGAGGAAATTAAAAATACATAGTCAGGTCACCATAGGTGTTCGGGATAATAATAAAAGTCCTTCAATTAGAAGAATTACACTAGCTAAAGAAGAGTCTCGATGTCGAAAATTAGGGTCAAAAATATCATTGGCAAATAGCATGATTTTATCTATTAAAATTTGAATATATTTATCTGAATTGTTAGCAAGAAAATTAAAAAAATCAACCCCCAGCAGCAATTTTAGCAGCTCTTTGAACCGATATAGCAAGTTGTTTTACTTTAGTTAATTGTGGTATTACTATATCTAAAATAGTATGTGATGCTAAACAACAAGTGAACTTAGCAATAGATTTTCAATGATTATATTTGAGGTCAAGCATTCTGCATTTAGAGATTGTTTGCAAGCTTTAAAAATAAGTTTGCCATCTAAGACGGTACAATGGATAGATTAATTGAGCTGCAACAGTTAAATTTGTTATATACCAATGATAACATCTGTCATAAAGATTCCACAATTGCTCGACAGCATAAAGTTGTCACATGTCTTTTCAACCATAACTTTAAGAATGTTAGAACGTTTAAGTGGTATGGAGAGTTTACCTAGGTATTTTGGGGAAATTTTACCCTGAATGATTTTAGTAGCAGTAATCTTTAGAGTTAATACGAGAAAGGAAATACCCTCCAATCAATTTGCCACATTAATATCCCAATATCCTAAATCGGTAATTATTAATTTACCAATCAGAGACTCCAAATTTGGAAAACATTTTCTATCATGAGTTGAACCAAGAGTTATTTCAAATCAGTGAAGTTTTTTGGTTAAAATGTCAAAATAGATATGAAGTTTTACACCATGTGCCAACACCAGAAAAATTATCTTTAGAGCCATCCCAACGAGCAAAATAACTTGAATCTTTTATTAAAATTCCAGTTACATGCAATTGTTCTAATAAATATTTTTCTTCAATAATGGAAGTTCCAAACTGTTTTAACAATTCGGTAATTGCCAGTTTTAAAAATTTTGTCAATCGTTTTATAGAAAGCCTTTCCCAAAAACTACTACGGTTTATATTTTGTTGGGTTAGATTTTTAAAATTTCTATCGCATCTAGAGAGTTGTATCTCCTAAATAACTGAATATTAATCCAAACTCAAATGGAGATATATTTGTTCTAATATCTGTTTTTGGAATAATTTTACTAAACTGTTGTTTCAATTAGTGTATTTATCTCGTTTATGGTGATTTTCTCAGTTTGGTTTGATACCATTATTTTATCATAATTTTACCTGTTTTTTCAGACTATTATTAATTATCCAGAACACCTATGATTACTGATTATCACTTAATGATTTTGCCAGTCTAACCAATTTAATAAACTCACTTCTATAGCCAAATAAATCCTTATCTTGCGAGCCTTGAGCCAAACTTAAAATATCAGCATAAGAAAACTGTTCAAGATACTTACCACCTCGCAATTGTTGGCCAAAAGCAGCGACTGCGGCGGAAAAACGAAACCGACTACTGCTATTTGTAATGATGGTGTTTTGTAAAATAGGCCATTCTAACAATTTACTGTTATCACTACTGGGAGCTTTATAACGCAATCGTAAAAAAGCCAATTCATCACTATATGATTTTTCTGGAGATTTTTCTGGACTGCCATAACGATAACTTTCCAAACGTTTTCCAGCACTTCCAGTTAAAGCTATTTCATACAAAGCTGTCACTGTATGTCCAGCTCCAATTTCCCCTGCATCAATCTTATCATTACTAAAATCCTCCCGGTTTAATTTGCGGTTTTCATAGCCAATTAGCCGATATTCTGCTACTGCTGCTCGGTTAAACTCAATTTGGATTTTCACATCTTTTGCTATCGTATGGATAGTTGCAGCCATTTCGTCAACAAGTACTTTTTGGGCTTCATTAAGTGTGTCAATATAAGCATAGTTGCCATTGCCAGCATCAGCGAGTTGTTCCATCAAATGGTCATTATAATTGCCAGTACCAAAACCAAGGGTAGTTAAGGAAATTCCACTTTTGCGTTTTTCTTCAACCAGATTTTTCAGTGCGTTAAAATCTACCGTACCAACATTAAAATCACCATCAGTTGCTAATAAAATTCGGTTAATACCATCCTTGATAAAACCTTGTTGTGCTACAGCATAAGCCAATTGGATTCCAGAACCACCATTGGTTGAACCACCAGCGGATAGACGACTTAAAGCAGCTTGAATTTTACCCCGTTGATTGCCGGGTGTCGGTTCTAACACTAAACCTGAAGCACCAGCATAAACCACTAAGGAAACTTTATCTTTTGCCGTCAACTGGTTACTGAGTAATTTTAAAGCAGTTTTTAACAGTTTTAATTTATCAGAGCTTTCCATCGAACCAGACACATCAACTAAAAACACCAAATTAGCTGGTGGCAATTCATCCTTGGGAATTTCAAAGCCTTTAATCCCAATATGGAGTAAATAAGTTTGGTTATTCCAAGGAGTTGGAGCAATTTCTGTTGTCACTTTAAACGGTGGCTCAAGTGTTTTTGGTGGTGGATAATCGTAGGTAAAATAATTAATCATCTCTTCGATACGCACCGCATCGTGTGGAGGTAATTGGCCTTGATTAAGCATCCGTCTCACATTGGTATAACTCCCAGTATCAACATCAATGCTGAAAGTTGAAACGGGTTTCTCACTAACCAATTTGGTCTGATTTTCTTCCAAATGAGCGTATTTTTCACGATTGGTTGGTTCTTCAGGCGTATGTATAGCATCCATAGATAATGGTTGAGGGACAGAAGAATATCTAGTAGTAGCTTGGGAATTTTCTATTTCATAATTTACTGGACTTCTTGCACATGAACCGATAATTAGTAGAACCAATAGCATTGCAATGATATTTCTTAACATATTTATAAACCCCGTAATATACTGTAGTTCAAAGCTTAAGCTTTGATTAAAATACTCCAAAATTCACATTATAGCAATTTTTAGAGGAATAACAAATATGATGTAAACTTCAAATTATTACGATAAAATTTTTTATATCAAGATTGTAACTGCTATAACTCATTATTGCTACTTGGTTTGTTCAGTGCTTAAAATTCAGTGGGAATTGCTGTCTTAAAATTATCTAACCAAAAATCTTACATTTCTATGACTAGGTATTGATTTTTTTTCGCCAAAATTGATTTTTTCAGGAAGCATAACAAAAAGCTTACTTTTATCTATCCCATTATCACTTAACCAATTAATCATTGTTAAGGAACGTTTTTGACTTAATTGACGATTATATTCTTCTGTATCAACCCCATCAGTAGTACCAGTTATTTGTAACTTTATCACTTGATTAAGTTTATCGCCTAAAATAAATAATTGTTTCACCTCATTATATAATTGTTGGATTTCATGCTCTTGTTCAGGTAAAAATTCAATTCCGGCTGCAAAATATATTGTAGTTTTTTCAATACTTTGAGATAATTTATTAATTTCAGATTCAGCATTTATTAACTTATCAGTATTAAAACTCGCAAAATTTTGCAGTTGTGGCAACTTTTGCTGTAAACTTTGAAATGTATTAGCGTCAACATAACCATCTATTGTCAATGTTTTATTATGTACTGCTAAATTGATATTTTTGATAGCTGCCAAATCTTGTTGGGCTTGAGTTAATAAAAATTTATCTGTATTTATCAAACTCTTAGTTTCTAATCCATTAATTCCAGCCACTGTCAGGGCATTGATAACTGTTTTATCTATCCAAGCTTGTTGAGCATGACCACTTAAATATAACTTATTATTTTTCACTCGTAATTCTATAGTTGCCGGTGGATTTAAACGTAATCGGGCCCGTTTTTCGATGAATTGTTGAGTTAAATCTTGATAAGGAGTGAAATTTAAAACTATATCGCTAATGTGCATCTGAGCAGCAATTTCTTGCGGAGAAATAGCCAATGGATCTTGCATACCAGTTATAACTATTTGTTCATTATCAATATTATTTGATACTAGCATAATCCCAGGAGTATTATTTAAAACTTTTAGATATTCTTCAAATTTAGCTCGAACATTAACTAGTTCGTCAGTAATTACCTCATCTATTCCAGCTATCAAATTCACATTTCGTTTGACATTATCTATCCAATCCTGTTCAGCATGACCAATTAAATGTAACACCTTATGTTTTAAAGATATTGTTACGCTATCTGGTGATTTTAACCAACGTTTAAGTCGGAGCATAACAAACTGTTCATTTAAATCTTGGTATGACGTACCGTTAAAAATTACCTCATCAGTGGTCAAACCAAAATTTTTAGCTATTTGCAAAGGTTCTGTAGCCAACGGGTCTCGCATACCATATATGACTAATTTACCATCTTGTTGTTTGGAAGAAATAACTACAATACCAGGGGAAGCGTCTAAAGTTTTAATATAATTGCTTAAACGTTGCTGATAAAGGTAATTCCAATAACCCCAACCACTAATTAATATTAAGAAAAGCAATAGGGCAATTCCAATTCGTAGTATTTGGTAACTCCATTTGGTCGGTTCGTGTTTTTCTTCAGTTTGGATAGTTCTTTGTAAAATGTTACGACAATTATCTAATTCTTGAGCATCACCTGAGAAATGTTGTAATAACGAACCATATAGTGCGTGTATCGATTCCAACGAACTCTGCATTAAACTCCTGAAACTTAAAGGAGCATCGCCACGAATAACACAAGCTAAAACCGCATAAGGCCCATGTTCTAGCCAAACTGTACGATCGCCAACTTCTACCATATTAAGATTTTTTTTATCACTAATATCATTGCCAGCGAAAGAATCTCGGACAAAATCTTGGATAGCTGTAAACATAGCTGATACAGCGTCACTATCCCCGACTTCTATCTTATCTTGATATAAATGTTGAATTAATAAACCAGTTTCACTATGAATCAGAAAGACTTGCTCAACTTGAAATATCAATGTGTTTTGTAATACAATGTCGGAGAAAGATTGACCCGTACGCAAAGCTTGCAAACGCCATATTAAGCCTTTGGGAGATAAACTTTCTTCTAATGATTTATTGATCCGTTGGACAATAACTTTAAATGACTCATTAATCGACTTACGAATCGCTGGGCCCATAATGGGAAATAGAACATCAGCAAATTTACTGGCATCTTCCTTAATAGAAATCTGAATACACTCTTCCACTGGAATTTGCAAAGATTCTGCTAAAGCCGAATTAGTATTACATTGTCGAATAATATCTGGTAGTATCTTATAAAGATTTTCCGCTTTTAATTGTGACTCTTGTAGTTGTTTTAATAACTCATCATGTTGTTTTAGTATTGGTTTATTTTTTGCCTTACATGTTCCAAGTGCATTATTTTGAATTTTGTTATGTATTTCATGATATTGAGTATTTTGCCTAGTTTGAATTTCTTTATTAAAATTATCAATAAGTTTAGCTACATTATCCAGTTGTAAATGCTGACTAACTTGTACTTTATCCAGCTTATCAAGATAGGCTTCTAATTCATTTAATTGGATATTTGTAGAACTTTGAACTTTTTTAAGTTGTTGTAGATTTTCTTGTTTAAACTCTTCAATATTCTGTTTTTGACGTTCAATCTGTTTATTTTGGTTAGCATAAACCAATTCAAAATTATGTAATTGCTTGGTTAAATTTAGAAATTTATTTTGCTGTTCTTGTAGAACGAGCTGAATTGGCTTAACTGCATCAGTTGCGGCTTGACGTAATAGAGGTTTTTCAGCTGGTAACAGTATTTTTACAAAACTTTTGGGGTCTTGTTGCATTGCTTGTTTAACACAACTATCTACAGAAATTTGTAAAGCATTGATAAAATCACTTTGCTTCTGTAGAGATCGAACTGCATTTGGTAAAATTTCGGCAATTTCTTGACTGCGTTGTTGAATGTTATTAAGACGATATTCTAAATCGGTTAAACGCTTGCTTTCTAACCCACCAGTCAACAAAGAGTTTAATTGTTCTAAATCATTCATAGGTCAGTTATTTAAGTATTACTATATATTTAAACATTCTAAGAGATATGATAAAGCTGCTAAAGAGATATATTCTTGAACTTCGGTGCGATTCATGTTTAAGGCAATAACTTTCTTAGAGAAAATTGCTTCATTTATTTTGACAGCTATATATGCAAATGGATTTTTTTCATCTGGAGTCGATTCTGCGTAGCCAGTTGTTGCAATACTAATATTTACTGCAAATAATTCACAAGTCCCAACAGCCATTTGTCTAGCAACTAGTTCAGATACACAATTGACAGATAGAGCATGTTTTTTATCAACTTGTAATAACTTGCATTTTGTAGCTAATGTATAAGTTGTAATACCACCAACAAAAAAACTGGATATTCCTGAAGTTTGGCCAATAATGTTTTGAATAGAACCACAAGTTAGGCTTTCCGCTATTGCTAATTTTTCGTTGTTATTTTCAAATATGGTTTTAATTTCTGCTACTATTTGTTCTATCATTGATGGATGGCAATGTTTCGGATGGAATACTATAATAAATTGAGCAAAAAAGTGATATATTCAACATCTCCCGCCAAAAAATGTGAAGTGAACATGAAAATTCACACTAAATGGCATTTCTCCTTGGTAAGAATAGGTTAGGTGGGAGGTTAACTTTTAGTTAGAACTATTTTGCACAACATCATTAATTAACTATTTGGAATATTTTTGGTTTTATGGTATTCTAACATTAAAGTTACAATGGAAATCATATAGATAAAGGTGTCATGAATAAAATTAAACTCGTTATATTAATTGGGATATTATTAATTTCTGGCGTTCTAAAAGCTGAAGTAATATCTCAAGCAGAATTTATTAATGATATGGTCAGTAGACATAACTTTGGTAAATCATATCTAACTAAATTACTTGGCAAGGCCAAAATAAAATCCAACATTTTAAAAATTATGTCCCGCCCAGCTGGCAAAGCTAGACCTTGGTATAAATATAGAAGTGCATTTATTGATAATAAAAGAATTAAAGATGGAGTTAAATTTTGGCAAGAAAATTCACAGGATTTACTCCGAGCCGAAAAAGTTTTTGGGGTTCCTGCCAAAATTATTGTTGCTATAATTGGAGTGGAAACTATATATGGCCAAAATACTGGTAATATTAAAGTTCTTGATGCTTTAACCACTATAGCTTTTCATTATCCAAGACGAGCTGATTATTTTCGTGGAGAATTAGAGCATTATCTAATTTTTACTCATGCCGAAGGTTTAGACCCACTAAAACTAAAAGGTTCTTATGCAGGTGCAATGGGACTTGGACAATTTATGCCCAGCAGTTTTCGTACCTATGCAGTAGATTTTGATGGTGATGGCAAACGCAATATTTGGACTAATAATTCTGATGTTATAGGTAGCGTAGCCAACTATTTTAAAAAACACGGCTGGAAAACTGGCAAACCAATTGCTACTGCAACTAAAATACGTACTAATGCTATAAAACATTTACTAGCTTTAGATTTTGCTCCGAAATATACTTTAAAACAACTTAAACAATGGGGTCTGCTATATTTTGGTACCGAACCTAATAATACTAATGGTATGATAATAGATTTAGAAACTAAACTTGGCACTGCTTATTGGCTTGGATTTCAAAATTATTATGTCATCACTCGTTATAATCATAGCAAACATTATGCTATGGCAGTTTATCACTTAGCTCAGGAACTTGAAAATGCTAAATAATATATTTACAATTTTATTGCTAGGATTTGTTGTTAGCTGTTCTGTTAATCCGAACCATTCATATCCTAATGAAAATTATAATAATAAAGTGGTTCCAGTTGCACCACCAGTGTATTCTAATGAACCAACATATTCAGCCCCAAGATACTATCCTCCGAAAAATCGCCCGTCTAAAAGACTTGCACCGATTTCACCACCAGTGCGGTCTAGAAATCCTGTGTATTCGTCACCAAGCTATCAATCCCCGAAAAATCGGCCGTCTAAAAGACTTGCTCCAACTTCACCAGCTAACCGAAATTCACCCCAAAAGTATTTAAAACCACCTACTGGTAGTAATTATAGATCCAAAGTTCCTAGCTCGGTAAGAAATTATGTAACTAAAGGTTATGCTTCTAAATATCAATTAGCTGAAAACGGAATGAAAACCGCTAGTGGGCAAATTTATGACATGTATAATTTAACAGCAGCCCATGCAAATTTACCACTTATGTCAAAAGTTGTAGTTAAAAATCTTCGTAATGGACGTACTGTAGTCGTTACTATTAATGATCGGTTACATAACACCAATAAATTAATTAAACTATCTTATGCTGCGGCAAATAGTTTGAAATTATTAAAAAATACTTCTCAATTATTGGAAATTAAAGGTTTATAACTATTTGTTAAATATGAAACTATTCTTGTCACTATTACTATATTCTATTCAAGCTGTTGCCGTAACATTAGTACCAACTCCACCATCAATTACCGCAAATACCTATGTTTTACAGGACTTCAATAGTGGCAAAATATTGATGGAAAAGAATGCTAACAAACGAATTGAACCAGCTAGTTTAACTAAATTGATGACTGCTTATTTGGTATTTCAAAAGCTTAAGTCAGGCAAAGTAAAATTGGATGATATTGTTACAATTAGCGAAAAAGCCTGGCGTATGACTGGTTCTCGCATGTATTTGGAAGTAAATACTAAAGTATCAGTGGAATTGTTACTGAAAGGAATGATTATCCAATCTGGTAATGATGCTAGTATTGCTTTGGCTGAATTTATAGGTGGTACTGAGAAAGCTTTTGTAAATCTAATGAATCGGCTGGCAAAAGATTTAGGCTTAAATGATACTCATTATGTCAACAGTACTGGTATGCCAGATGAACAACATTATACTACGGTTTATGATTTAGTTAGTCTTTCTAGTCAATTAATCCATAATTTTCCAGAATATTATCGTTGGTATTCAGAAAAAGAATTAACCTATAATAACATCACCCAACTTAACCGCAATAAATTATTACACCGAGATGCAAGTGTAGATGGAATAAAAACTGGTTATACTGAAAAAGCTGGTTACTGTTTAATTTCATCGGCTAAACGGGGGAAAATGCGTTTAATTTCGGTCGTGATGGGAACTACAAGTGACAAAAAAAGAGCTCGTGAAAGTGAAATAATGCTTGATTATGGTTTTCGGTTTTTTGAAGATTTTCGTATCTATGAAGCTTATAAGCCGTTAGATATTGCAAATGTTTGGAAAGGCGAAAAAAGAAAATTTCAATTAGGTTTAGCAGATGTTTTATACGTAACAATACCTAAAGGTCAGTATGACAAAATGAAAGCCAATGTATTTGCTGATCAATATATTATGGCTCCAATAATAAAGGGTAAAAGTTATGGTACATTAAAGATAAGCATGGGTAATCAAATTATTTTGGAACGTCCACTTATTGCTTTAGTCTCAGTTAACGAAGGGTCTGTATGGCGAAGGCTAATAGATTCATTTTTATTATTTCTTTATTAAACCTGATGAATTATTTCACATATCATTCACAACATTATTTTACAATATAATTATTAAATAAATGGTTCGGACAGTTTTTATAACTAATTGTTATTAAGTTGTTTTTTTATAATAAAACTAAATAGAATGCTTAAATTTTAATGAGTTAATTTTTCACTTGAGTCTATTTTTTTTAAAACTGGCCGAACTATTGTAAATATGAAACCAATATATAGTAACTAAAAATATTAAAAAATAGATTGCAATAATTATAAAATATGTTATATTTCATCTATGAAAGCACAGAAAGTATTAAAACTATTACAAATACAAACTTTAACCAAATATGTTAAAGATGGAATTTTAGAAGTAGAAGTTTTAGGTAATGGTCGTTACAATTATGTAGATGAATCGGTTTATAAATTTCT
>DAOUSR010000061.1 GCA_030627125.1 Thioploca sp. | reverse complement strand
TTCTCAGCAATGTTGTCTTTTGCATCATCAGAAATTTCTTCAACAGCCTCTGTTTTTCCAACAATGTTATCTTTTGCATCACCAGCAAATTCTTTAACAGCTTCTGCTTTTTCAGCAATGGTATTTTTTAACGAATCTAGATATGAATTTGACTCGACTTGTTCTTCAGTCTCTGCTTTCTCAGCAATGTTGTCTTTTGCATCATCAGAAATTTCTTCAACAGCCTCTGTTTTTCCAACAATGTTATCTTTTGCATTAACGGCAAATTCTTTAACATCTCCTGCTTTTTCAACAATGCTATCTTTTGCATCACCAGCAAACTCTTTAACAACTTCTGCTTTTTCAGCAATGGTATTTTTTAACGAATCTAAATATGAATTTGACTCGGCTTGTTCTTCAATATCTTTTGATTGAACTGAAAGAGTCGAACAAATCAATACTATAAATAATAATTTTATTTTCATAATTAATTTTCCTATTTATAAATGTTACTAACAAAATGCTCTTACTATTGTAAACAAGCCTTTTTTTAAAAAGACTTGTACTTTTAAAGATACAATAATTTTAAACTTTTTACAAGCATGTATGATTTGTGAAGCAAAGTAACTGAGCATTATGATGTAAACAGAAATTATTAATGTTTTGGTTGATTTAATTTCCGGGTAGTCCTAAATAAAGTAGTGGTTACTTAAAAAATCTATTATGTTTCAAAAACTTACCAGGTTTAACACTACTTTGTTTAGTACTACCGGGGATTATTACGTCTATTTTTTAGAATGAGATGATAATTTGACTTCTTGTTAAGAAAATTGAACTATTTTATCGCCGTTTTTTCATTTTTATGGAGATAATTGCTCTTATGAAAATTTTCTCAATTTTTTAAAATAAGTCCGAAAAAACTCGCTCAATTCTTAATTGCCATTTTTAGATTATATGTAAACTATCAAAATAATTAACTATCTCTACCGCTCAAAAGTATACCGCAAATCCACCCCACTCTGTGTACCAGTCTCCGTTTCTAAAGTCAATCGCTTAGTCAATTGATACCGCATTTTCAACAAATTACTCCCATCAAACAGACCGATACCATAACTAACATACAACTCAGGAGTTAAATACTTACCCAATACAAACGCTGCATGTTCAACCCCATCCTCAGAAGAGATTCCAGCCTCATCCAAACCAAAATCATCCCCAATTTTCTTAGTCAAAGCATTGCTCTTACTAAGAGGCAACTCTGCGGCTGCGGCCAGCAACAAATCACCGCCACTAGAACCTGCTTGAGACGCTGGTTTACCCAACACGATATACGACAACATATTGCTCTCATCCATCGCTGGCTCCGAATACAAATCCATCCGCAAATTCTGAGCAGTACCATTGATATGCAAACCCGAAATCACATCCTCATCACCCCGAATCCGAGTTCCACCAGCCAACACCACCTCTTCACTAGAACTACCTCTACCATTAATTCTACGGAAAGCTCTGATATCCAAACCCGGATTCTCAATTGGACCACCAGCAAAAAATATCTTACCTTTATTAATAGTTAAGTTTTGGCCATAAGCTTTAAAAGTCCCATCAATCCATAGTTCACCATTACCAACAGTGGCTTTACCCGGCTCATTGCTGGCAATCAAAGTTCCTCCAATTCGACTTTTCACCCCAGCCCCTTCAAACGTAATATTATCACCGAATATAACCTTAATATTAGTTGCTATCTGCATACCACCACTAGTTTTTTCCACTGGTTCCTCAACCTGCTCATCGACAAAAATAACATCATTAGAAATCGCTACTGCTCCACCACCACTGGAACCTTTAGGAGGTGTGAAAGCTGCCTCTGGAATCAGCAAATCACCAATTACCGCAATGTTTTCAGGAGCTAACTTGATGTTTATATCAGGAGAAATCAACACCCACGCATTGGGCATATTGACCACCTCAAAATCCTTGCCGTTGATATTTATTTCCGCATCCCATTTGGTAAAGGAAGGTAAATTAGCTTGACCTTTGAAATTCAATTGGCAAGTGGCGGAATCGCATTCTCCAGAACGGATTCCAGCGTTTAAATAGATTTTTTCACTGCCATCACTGCGTAAAGCCAAATTGAAATCTTTCAGTATCAAACCTAAATCTGGTAATTCAGTAGCTACATCAATAATTTGGATTTTACCTTCTATCTTCGGTTTCTCCAACGAACCAGCCACAGTTACATCTATCCCAACTTGACCTTTAGTATTTTCCGCCTGTGGTACAAAAGTTGGTAAAATATCCAAATCACCAAATTTAGCAGTTAAACTAGCTTTCAATGGTTGTTTACCTTGCGGTGGTACATGAGTTAGCTTCGGCATTTTGATTTGACCGTTGATATTGCTGCGATTGAGCATTTTTAACTTTAGCCCACCATCCAAACCTTTATTATTAATTTTCAAGTTTAAATCGCCACCAGCAAACTTTAATTTTTCCACCTTATCATCGGTAGTTATGGAAAAAATTCCGGGAGCAATGTTGATCGCCACATTAGAATTTATCTTACCGTCCGGTCGCAAAGTGGTTTGCAAACCACCGTTGATAGCCCCATCCTTGATGTTCATATTTTCTGGTAAAAAAGCTTGCAGTAATTCCAAGGATAGCTTCTTAATATCAATTTGTAATTCGCTACCTGATTTACCCGACCAGTTAGCTTGAGTACATAATTTGCCAGCAGTTTTGGTATTTTGCAAACAAGCCTGACCTAGATTAACTCTCTCTGCTGATATGAACAAAGGAGTTGGGTTCGCAAGTTTCCAATTGTCCGATTTTTTAGTATTTAAATTAATCTGTTGCAGTTTACCTTGCCAACTTGACATCTGTTGCAAGCCACCTTTCAGTTGTAGTAAAAAATTATCAGTTGGCATAGCGACACTAGCGGTAATCGTATGTTTAGATAGACTGCCATCACTTTGCAGTTTAATATTATTAATTTGAGTAGCTCCAGCAATTAAATTAGTAGCAATAACATCTAAAAACAGTTTTTGCGAACCACGTAAATTAACATCTATATCAGCAGTCAGTTTCTGTAAATTATTCTGTTGGAAAACTATGGAATTGGCTTTCAATTGGACTTTCACATGCGGTAAATTCAACGGCCCAGTCATGCTACCTTTACCCACGATATTTCCTTTCGCATCGGGCAAGAAAGCTTGCAAGTCTGGAGCATTTATTTCCCAAACTAAGTTAGATTTATCTCCTAGCCGACCATTTGCAGTTAGATAAGCTTCACCAGAACTGAAATCCAACTTATTGATTTTATAAATATTACCGTCAATATCTATATCGGTTTCCAAGTTCAATGGGTAATCACGTAATTTGCCTCCTAACTGGTTTATTTTTAGCTTAGTAGTAAGTTTCTTGTCCATATTACCTTCGGTTTGGATATTCATGGCTAATTCCCCGGGCCACTCTTTCCATTGCTCGCCGGGGTTAATATTTTCACCTTGCAAAGTAAACTTCCAGTTTAGATTTGGTTGCCACTGCACTTGACCGGATAAATCTAAAATCCCTTGTAAAATATCACCTTGTAAACTACTTAACTGCAAACTTTTATCATTGCCATGACCCATTGCTTGCCAACGTCCAGCTGGAATATCTTTACCTTTCAATTCGGTATCCAATTGTAGCTGATAAGACTGGATTCCACCGTCAATACTAAAAACTCCAGTTTTACTATTTACTATCTCCCCATTTTCCAAAGGCCATTGTAAATCCTGCCAATTTAATATTGCAGTTATAATTTTACCATCGGTGGTACCGGAACTAGTTAAGGAAAGCTCCATATTAGTCTGCGGAATTGATATATCGAATTTATTTATTTGAAAATTATCGCCTTCTAAACCAGCAACTAAATTAGAATTTAGCTTTAATTCTTTGGGCCAGTCGGGCCATACTTCCTGCAACGCAATTTTATCCACATTCAAATTTAATTGAGCAACTAACGCTGATTGCCAGTTGACTTCCCCATTGGCATTTATCGCACCTTGCAATGTTTTGGTATTCAAGGAATTTATCGTAAAATGTTCTAAATCACCCTGTCCAGACAGCTTAATTTTACTCGTTGGGACCTGTTGGCCATCAACTTGAGTAGTTATATTTAGTTTATAATCATCAGTATTGCCAACTAAGGTGATCTTTCCGGTTTTGCTAGTAACTATGGAATCTTTCCCAACCAGTGGCCATTGCAAAGATCTCCAGTTTACTGTAGCATCAAAACTAGGAATCTCTCCCAGCAAACCATCAGCTTGTAAAGAAATCTGAGCCGCAGTTTTAGGCAAATTAATTTTTAAACTCCTAATTTTAAACTTATCCCCATCCAAATCAGCTACAAGCTTAGTATCCAATCGCAACTTATTTGGCCAATCTTTCCAGACCTCTTTCAAGTTCAGCTTATTAACATTAAGGTTCAGTTTAGCTGCCAGTTTAGACTGCCAATTTACCTTACCATTAATATCAATTTTGCCTTGCAGCAATTCACTGTGCAAAGATTTAAGGTTAAATTGCTGTAAATTTCCCTGTCCCAGTAAGCCAATATGAGTGCTAGGAACCTGTTGTCCGTCAACTTGAGTGGTTAATTTAACCTTATAATCTTCAGTAGTTCCAAAGATATGTACCTGTCCAGTTTTGCTAGTCACCATAGAATTTTTCCCAACCAATGGCCATTGTAATTTCTGCCAAGCCAAGGTTGCATCAAAATTTGGAATCTTACCAAGTTTGCCAGTAGCAATTAAGCTTAGTAGGGGCAATCCTTCATGGTTGCCCTTCGATTTTTTACCGTTTTTTAAGTTTGGTAAGGGTAACCACAAGGGATTACCCCTACTGATTGCTAGTTTAAATGTCTCACCATCCAAATTAGCAGCCAACTTAGTATCCAAACGTAATTTATCCGGCCAATCTTTCCATAATTCTTTTAGGTTTAATTTTTTTACTGCAACATCTAGCTTTCCTACTAATTTAGGTTGCCAACTAATTGAGCCAGCAGTATTTATTTCTCCTTCTAAGAGTTTAGTTTTTAATGATTCTACAGTAAACTGTTGCAAATTACCTTTACCACGCAAAGTTATCTGACTAGCTGGAACCTGTCCGCCAGCAACTTGGGTAGCCAACGCAACTTGATAATTTTGCATCGTGCCACTTATATCTATTTGACCTTGTTTGCTATTTACCAATTCTTCCCCTATCAACGGCCATTGCAAACCTTGCCAATTGAGAGTTGCAATTTTTATTTCTGGATTATCGCCAGCAATCAAGCCAGCAGCTTGCAGGGAAATTTCAGCCTTAGTCTGTGGAATATTAATAACTAAATTATCAATTTGGAAATTATCACCATCTAATTTAGCCATAATCTTAGTATCAATAGTTAATTCATCAGGCCAATCAGGCCAAAACTCTTTAATTGAAATTGATTGTAAATCAAGGTTCACATGGCCTAACATTTTTGGTGTCCAACTAAATTGGCCATTAATATCTAGCAATCCTTCTAATAGTTCTGAATGGAGAGTGCTTATCGTCACTTGTTGCTGATTGCCTTGACCACTTATTCGCCAATTACTGGCTGGAATCTGTTGCCCATCAACTTTAGTTTGCACCGCAAAATTATAATTGTCTAAACCACCAGTTACGGTAATTGTTCCCTGTTGACTGATAACCATTTTCTCTGGAACATCCAACGGCCAATAAATCTCTTGCCAAGTCAACTTTACTTCCAAATTTAAATCTCCAACCAAATCGGTGACAGTAGTTTGCAAATCTATAGCTAATGGCTCGCTAACCTGATGAGTTAAAATCATCTTTTCCATATCACCACTTATTTCTCCCTGTCCAACTACTTTAAAATCTGGTAGGTTGGCATTCCAACTTAAATCCAATTGCATCCTATGCGGCTTGATAAAACCCACATCACCAGCCAATTTGAGATTAAATAGAGGAGCGGTAACTTGAAAATTTTGTAAAGTTAAATGGTCGCTAGTTTGAGATTGCAGGTTAATATTATTGATGATAAATGGTTCTGCATCGGCGGTTTGAATCGAAATATGGTTGATTTGAATATCGTCTAATGCAATTTGCACTGGCAGTTTTATATCGGGAATTTCCAATGAACCTGATTCTGATTCTGGCTCTTCTGCAATTGCTTCTGATTTAGGTAAGTTTATTTCTATATTGTTGATATGTAATTGTTCTAAATGTACTTTTGCAGATAATAAAGCTCTAGCATCCCAGTCAAATACGAATGATTCAATTTTGGCTTTGGTTTCACCATCTTGGTAAGATAGGTCGTTGAAACTAACTCGGTCGATTATACGGCCTTCTAATTTGGCAATTTTTAGTTCGCCCGGTGCAAAGTTTTTTGCTTGATTACCAATGAATTGTAAACCTGATTCAGTGCTGATTAGCCAAGCAACAGCAGCTATTATGATTATAAATAGGAATAGGATTGTTAACAGTGAATATTTTAGGAATCGTCGCATGGTCGTTAAAGTCGATATGTTTGAAAGTATTATTATAATAGAATAAAAACTAAAATGGAAGGTTGGTGGATTGAATTTTTTTATCTTTATTAGTTGTTGGGTTACGCTCTCGCTAACCCAACCTACTTTTCTAATTTTTTTCTACTTTTCACTACTTTTCATAGAAAAAAATTACTTAGCCAATTTGCGTTTCTTAACTAATCTAGCAAATCCTCGTTGTGGTGGAGTTACTGCTTTTCCAACTGCTTGGGATTGATAATTAACGTTAAAACCAGTACTGAAATCAATATTGCTACGGCTATTTTTAACATTAATGGTAGTTGGTTGATATATGGTTGAAAATGCTCCACAAGCTTCACCTTCATCACAAATAAAACCATCATTGTTAGAATCACTACCAGATGCAATGATATATTCGCCAGCTATTACATCATCGAAACGGAAATAGTAAGAACCATTCCTTACTTCAGTCTGTATTTCTTGAATTGAATCTAAAGTACCTGGGTCAACTAATAAAATATAATGTAAACCAGCATCACCACTAGTATCAGAACCAGAATCACTGACCTGTAAAATTACCGGTACTTGAACTATATTAACACTAGAAGTAATAGTAATTGTTGCGGTATAAGTTCCAGCCGCCAATGCACTTCTATCAACAGTAACAGTATAATCACCTACACCATTGCCATATACAACTAAAAAGCCACCAGAATTATCTGAAATGTCAAGAATTTCTAAATCACCATCACCGTAATTGTTTAATGATAAGGAAGTAGAAGTAGTATTTAATCCAAAATTTAATGATTTAGGATTGACCACTAACAATGGTGGAGCAACTGGTAATACTACCTGACCTCCAGAGTTTAAACTACTTGCTGCAACTACTGATTTTCTTGCATTAATCAATCCATAACCAAACTTATCATCACGCCCACTATCACCTAAGTCATCAGTCATTCTTCCACTAGCTAATAAATCATCTACATCTTGAGGAGTTAAATTTGGATTAACTGCTTTCATTAACGAAATAACTCCAGCTACATGTGGAGCAGCCATTGAAGTACCCATTGCATAATTATAAGAAAATTCTAATTGTACATATTTGTCGGATACATCACTTCCCATAGTGCTAATGATTCCATCGGGATTACCATCACCATTAACATCCGGCGTATTGTCTCCACCAGGAGCTACCACATCCAGATAACTACCATAGTTAGAATAAGATGCTAATTGTTTATTAATATCTACTGCTCCAACTGAAATAACGCTATCTAATGAAGCTGGAAACATTGGAATGCTAGTATTTTCATTACCAGAAGCAGCTACTACAATTATCCCTTTATTTCGAACTTCTTCCATTAATAATTGAGTTCCTTTGGAAAATGCTCCACCACCTAAACTAAGATTGATAATATCAGCCGGATATGTTGGTAAATCACCGGAATCATTGGGCAAACCAGCTGCATAACGGATCGCTTGTTCAATGTCATATTCGGTACCACTACCACCTTTACCTAAAGCTCGCAAAGGCATTATACTAGTATTCCAGCTAACTCCTGCAATTCCTTCATTATTGTTGGATTGAGCCGCTATAATACCAGCCACATGAGTTCCATGAAAAGAACTACCACCTGGTAACTGATCGCCAGGATCATTTGGATTAGTATCAATTCCGAAATCACTATCTAATTCAGTATAACGATTCCTAACAAAATCATAGCCTGGAACTAGTTTATTTTCTAAATCGGGATGACCGAGTAATACTCCTGTATCAGGTACAGCGACAATTACCGAAGAATCTCCGGTGGTAAAATCCCATGCTTGCGGTAGCTCAATAATAGAATGATTCCATTGATGACGATAGAGAGTATCATTAGGTGTGGTTTGCAATAATTTCCACTCATAGTTTGGATTAGCAGCAATGCCATCCTTACGCAAGCGTTTGATTTCCATTAAAGTATTATATTTATCTTCTAATTCTGGAGTGATAAATTTGCTGGTAGTAGACTGAGTACTTAAGGTATTGAGGCTTACTAACATACGTCGGCTTGAATCGGAACTTTGGATAGTAAATCTATTATCTAAACTTTGGATATTAGGCGAAGGTTGGACAATTGCTTCATTAGGTACAAAATCATCACTTAGACGCATTCCAGTTGAATTGCTATAAGTATTTTGGCCAATCGTCAATACATAATTAGAAGCTCCAGAATGCGCCTGAACCTGTACAAAATAATGGCCATCTGCTGGCACAACAATATTTTCTGTTTTACCATCACCAACCGAAGCGTTTAGAATCAGACCATTCCTATTTAACAAAGCCAAATCCAAATCATTACCCAGTAAATTTTGATTAGTTACGAATAACGTAATAATTTGCCCAATTCGTAAATCTACTGCAAAAAAATCATCCCAATCTCCAATTTCATAAAAACGCCCATCTGGGCCACTGTAAGCTTGATTAACATAACCGCCTAAAATTACTGGATTGGGAATTGGTTGAGCTTCATATATGTTGTTATTCGATAATTCTCTAGTGCCAATATCGTTTACATCACCATCTCTTGCAGTATTACCACCTACCAAGATATTTCCACTTAGACTAAAATTAGTGCTACTACTTTCATCGTCACTACCACCACAACCGGTAATGATTAAAATTAATATAAAACTTGCAAGATATTTAATTAACATAACAATTTCCTAGTTTAGGTAAATAAAAAAGCCCTGTAGTAATATACCACAGAGCTTCATCATTCTCATATTTGAGTATCATAACTACTTATCAGCTACACCCATGATTTTACACACTGTCTGTTCATTATCAATCACAATTTTTAACTGTCTTCTAAGTTGATACATAGCTAACACAAAATCGAATAAAAATAGTTGATATTTGTCTTCAGTATTTACTTCTATTTCGGCCCGTCTATGAATACAATGACTCGGCATATTGTAAGCATTTACATAAGCAACCCCATTATCAAGGTATAAATTCCAATTCTGTAACATTGGTGTCCAATATGATGTCGCAAAAGTAGGTAATGGTAGCAAGAGTAAACTAAAAATGAGCAAATATTTTTTGATAAGCATTCAAATAGCCTCGAATTTAACAATTGGTAAATATATATTCAAAACTGTCATATTTAAATAAGTTAGAGTAGATTCATTTACGTTCGATACAAGATAATTACTCTAAAAATTTAAATTTTGACCATATTGAATATAGCATACCGGTGTACAAGCATACTGCTTGATATAGATTAATTATAATATATTTCTGATAAAAGAATATATAAATAATACATCTAATCTTTATGCCAGTCAACGATTTGATGAACATACTGGACAATCTGGGTCTTTTGGTAGTTTTACACAACGCCAATTATTTTTATAAGCATCAAATAAAAGTAGTTTACCACTGAGAGATTTTCCTATATTTACTAACACTTTAATTACTTCAATTGCCTGAACACTACCAATAACTCCTACTAATGGAGCGATTACACCAGATTCACTACAAGTTTCCATTTGTTCTTCGCTATCATCATACAGACAGCGATAACAAGGACTATGTTTTGGTAGAAATACTGCTACTTGTCCACTCCAACGTAAAGCTGCTCCAGACACTAATGGTATGTCATTATGCACACAAACAGAATTAATAATAAATCGGGTGGTAAAATTATCACTACAATCTACTACCACATCAACTTCCGCTATTAAAGTTTGTAAAAACAACTCATCAATATGTTGATTATAAATGGTAATTTGTATATTTGGATTAAGTTTTTGTAATTTGTTCTGAGCAGAATTTACTTTATATTGTCCAACTGTACTATGGATAATTTGTCTTTGTAAATTAGATAAATTCACTTGGTCAAAATCTATCAATACCAAATGCCCTATTCCAGCTGTTGCTAAATACATCGCTACTGGCGAACCCAAACCTCCCAAACCGACGATTAAAACTTTTTTTAACGCAAATTGGTCTTTCATATATTATTCAGAATTATCAAATTAAACGATTTAGTGTAACTCAGATTTTATAATTGTATTAAATTATTACTAAAGCCCAAACTTTATCTTGTTCAATACTTTAAGATTAGCTAACAGACTTTTCTAGCAATATAACTAAATGACTTGATAAAGAGTATCGACATCATAAAATATTTCTGCTATATTCACAATGTATCTAAAGGAGCAATTTTTTTAAATTAATGACATTACTTACTAAATAAGGAATATTTTATGGCAAAATCGGTAGGTATATTAACCGCAGGGGGCGATAGTCCCGGGCTTAATGCTGCAATTCGAGCAATTGGAAAAGCCGCTATTGGTTCTTTTGGAATGCAATTCATTGGATTTCGTGATGGATTTCGTGGTTTGGTAGAGAACCGAACAGTACGTTTAGATGAATCTGTGTTATCAGGTATTTTAATTGTTGGTGGAACTTTATTGGGTACCAGTCGAGATAAACCACATCGGATGCCAATAGGTAGTAAAATACTGGATATGACCGATACAATTGTTGAAACTTACTACAAACATCATTTAGATGTATTAGTCTGTTTAGGTGGTGGTGGTACT
Source organism: Thioploca sp. (assembly GCA_030627125.1). Classification (GTDB taxonomy): domain Bacteria; phylum Pseudomonadota; class Gammaproteobacteria; order Beggiatoales; family Beggiatoaceae; genus DRQV01. The sequence continues at coordinate 4,983 of DAOUSR010000061.1, read as the reverse complement.
CATAAAAATGCTTTTAGATTACAGAAATCTGGCTTGAATGTTATAACATTACCTAAAACAATTGACAATGATTTGGCAATGACAGATACAACTTTGGGTTTTGATACAGCTTTAGGTATTGCTACTGATGCAATTGATCGTTTACACAGCACTGCTCACAGCCACCATAGGATTATAGTGGTAGAAGTTATGGGGCATAATGCAGGTTGGTTAGCTTTGGGAGCTGGAATTGCTGGAGGGGCCCATGTTATTTTGCTTCCAGAAATTCCTTATAATATAAATACTGTTGCTGATGCTATCCGCAAACGTAGCCGATATGGGAAAAATTTTAGCATTGTTGTAGTGGCAGAAGGAGCTATGTCAAAAGAGGCTGCTAAGGTTATTAAATCTACCAAAAAAGCTAGTAGTAAAGCTAAAAACAAGCAAGATAAAACTGCAATTAAGTCTAAAATTCAACAGTTTGAATCCCAACAAGCTGATAATACGAGACAGCTTACAGAACAACTTGAAAGTTTAACTGGGTTAGAATCACGAGTAACGACTCTGGGCCATTTACAACGTGGTGGTTCTCCTTCTGCTACTGATCGTCTATTAGCTACTAGATTAGGCACTACTTGTGCTTATATGATTGAAAAAGGTAACTATGGAGTTATGATGGCCGTTAGAGGAGACCGAGTTTTACCAGTAAAGTTAGAAGAAGTAGTTGGTAAACGTAAAATTGTTCCTCTTGATCATTCTTGGATAGAAACTGCCAATCAGGTTGGTATTTGTTTAGGTAATTAATATTTTATATCAGTCCTGCATAATGATAAATATATTTATCCATTTTTCATAATGTAGGACTAATTTCTTTTAAATCAATCAATCGACAACCTTCAGAATCACAAACCAATATGATCGCACTATCCTCATTCCAGTCACCCACAACCCATCTTATATTACCATTATCTTCATGCACATTAGGCCGATGCGTATGTCCATGAATTAATTGAGTAACATTATATTTAGCTAGGTTTTCGCTAACTGCTTCCACAGTAACATCCATAATCTCATCACAAGTATTCTTAATTTTCATTTTGCTAGATTCACGAGCTTCTTTGGTAAATTTACGTCTTACTGCCAATGGTTGTGATAGAAAGAATTGTTGCCATTTTGGATTTCGTACTTGGTGGCGGAAAGTTTGATAATCAGTATCCAAAGTACATAGAATATCGCCGTGCATAAGCAAAGTTGGTTTACCATATAACTCAATTACTTGATATTCAGAAATAAGTTGACAACCAGTCATTGCACTAAATTTTGGCCCCAACAAAAAATCCCGATTACCATGCATTACAAATATTGGAATTGTCAAATCATGTAATGCTGTTAATATTGATTTATAAACTGGTTCATCATCATCATCTCCAAGCCATACTTCAAATAAATCACCTAAAATATATAAAGCTTTAGCTCGTTTAGCTCGACCAGCTAAAAAATCTAAAGCTAAATTCAAAGAAGTTGGTCTATCTGGTGACAGATGCAAATCTGCAATAAATAAAGTTTCCATTAATGAATCATATTAGAACCATAATTAAATTCTAATTCTTCTAACTCCTTTTGTAATATGTCTTCAAAACAATGTTTACACATGAATTCGGAAGATATATCTAAATGATCATTTGGGTATTTTTTTAATATAGCTTTAATGCAACCATCTCTATCTTCAGGAGAAACAACCGTTTTACCGATAGTCTCATCATCGCTATTAACCCGGAAAGAAATAACGCATACAAATTCTTTGCCATGTTCTTTAGCATCTTCATTAAATAATGATACATCAACCAATTGATTTGATTCATTATTTTCTAGTAATTCTAACCATTCACCAAGCTCAATATACTGTTTCTTAGCTTCATCAGCAAATACAATAATTATTTTCGTTTGTGGCATTGGGAATTCATTAGTAGGATATTCCAGCCTAACAACATTATCATTACCAAAAATTGCCTTGAGTTTATCGGATGAAATTATAATGACCGATTTTGTGTCTTTAAAAGTCATATTGTATTTATTGAATGATGATAAAGAGATATATACTGTTTAGCACTTTTTTGCCAGCTAAAATCACGGGTCATACCAGTTATTTGTAATTGATTCCATACGGCTTTATTATGAAACATTTTTACTGCTTGTTGCAAACAATATAATAATTCATTTGAATTTGTTCTTTCAAACACAAACCCAGTTGCAAGTTTATTTTTAATATTTTCTGGAGTAGCATCTATTACGGTATCTGCTAAACCGCCAGTGCGTCGTACTATTGGTATCGTGCCATAACTCATGCTATACATTTGATTCAAACCGCAAGGTTCAAATTTAGAGGGCATTAGAAAAATATTTGTTCCAGCTTCAATTTGATGCGAAAGTTCTTCATCATAGCCTATTGTAACACTCATTTTTTTCGGATAAATTGCGGCTAAACGTTGCAAATGATTCTCTAAAGTTTTATCACCACTACCAAGAATTGCTATTTGAACCCCAGCTTTAATTAGCAGAGGAATAATTGGTATAACTAAATCCATGCCTTTCTGTTCAGTTAAGCGGGTAATCATGCCAATAAGAGGCATTTGTTTGGAATTTTCCAGATTAAGTTTAGTGCGTAATACTTGGGTATTGCGAACTTTAGCTGATAGATTTCTAATATTATAATTACGATTTAAATGAATGTCAGTATCTGGATTCCAGACATCTAAATCAATACCATTTAATATACCAGTTAATTGCTGTTGGCGTTCTGTTAATAAAATATCTAGGCCACAGCCATAAGTTTCGGTTTGAATATCTTTAGCATAATTAGGACTGACAGTAGTTATTTGATTAGCATAATAAATCCCAGCTTTAAGAAAGGAAACTTTACCGTAAAATTCCAAACCAAACATATTAAAACTTTCTGGGGGTAGACCTATTTGTTCCACAGTTTCTGGGCCAAAAATACCCTGATAAGCCATATTATGTACACTCATAATCGTTTTAGCATGAGCTTGGCTACTAAAAGCTAATAATGCTGGAGTTATAGCAGTTTGCCAATCATTACAATGGATAATTTGAGGTTTAAACAGAAACTTATGTTCACCAAATAAAGCGGCAATTTTAGATAGCACTCCAAATCGTACTGCATTATCTTCCCAATCTTTACCAGTAATATCTTGATATGGTCCACCATCACGTTGATATAAACTTGGACAATCAACCACATACACTGGAGTTATTTCCCCGGGCATTATACCAACTAATAAACGAATTGGTTCTAATAATGGATAAATATTTATACTATCATGTACTTCTACCAATGATAGCCGTTCAATCACTGCTGAATAACCGGGTAATAATAAACGAACGTCAACATCTAACTGGCGTAATGCATTAGGCAGAGCATAACAAACATCACCTAAACCACCAGTTTTCACTAATGGGTAGGATTCTGCAGCTACAAAAAGTACACGCAATTTTGAACTATTCATTGGAGTATAAATTCCTTTTGGTTATATAGTGTTTCACGATTTGGTGAATGACACCCACCTCGTTCCCCTCCTAACTTATGGGGAAAGTATGCAACCGTGAAACTCTATAACTTGCATGTTCTAAAAATTATTTATTATACCAAAAATTATTATAATTGAAAATAGTTAAAATTTTACTCAAATTAGATATAGCAATTTTTAATTATGAATGTTTAATTCTTAATTAACTTCAATATAAATATCAGTCATTTAATTTGTATCAATATATTCTATTCAATTGGGAAATGCTATCTCACTACCGTACACTTTTGAAATATCCTATTGAAAAAATATAATAAGATGATATTATTTAGTATTTTTATATTAAAATGACAGATTCTATTAAAATTTTTCGTACAATTCACAATGCTTTTGGGAAGATTTGCAAATCAAGTACAAGTAAACGCCATAATAATGCTTTGAATACACTAGTGGGTTTTGTATGTGGAATTATTCAAAGTAAACAGGTTAAATTAACTAACATTGCTGGTGAAATACAAAATGGTGGTGCAGAAGAAAGCAAAGTTAAATGTTTACAACGTTGGTTAAAAAATGAGCGCGTTAATACAGAATCATTTTATCTTCCTTTTATAATAACACTAATAAAATGTTTGAGTAAACAAAGACTTATGTTGGCAATTGATGGCAGTACAACAGCAAGAGGTTGTATGACTTTAATGATAAGTTTGATTTATAAAGGACGAGCATTGCCATTAGTTTGGGTCACTCGCAAGAGTAGGACATCTGCCTGAAAATATGCATATTGAATTATTGAAAGCTGTACGAGACATTATTCCAGAAGAAACTGAAGTTATTATATTGGGTGATGGTGAATTTGATGGAGTAAAATGGCTACAAGAAATAGATAGTTATGGATGGTATTTTGCTTGTAGAACAGCAAAGAATAGTGTGTTATATGAGAAAGGGGAACGATTTATTTTCAAAGATATTTGTCCTGAAAAAGGTGAAACAACTGAAATTAATAATGTAGAATTTACCGATAAACGTAGCCTAACTGTCAGAGCTGTTGTATATTGGGGTATACGAAGAACCAATCTATCTAATAACCAACGCATTAACAGGTGGTGAAGCCTTTGCTTGGTATCAAAAACGCTTTCGGATAGAAACTTTATTTTCAGACTTTAAAGGACGAGGATTCAATCTCAATAAAAGCCATTTAATCCATCCAGAACGAGTCTCTCGTTTAATTATTGCTGTTGCATTAGCTTATATCTGGATAATTTATTTAGGCGAGCAAGCGAAGGAAAAGGGATGGCTTAAAATCATTCATAGAGCTGGTCGTTGTGATTTAAGTCTTTTTCAACTTGGTTTAAGACTACTCAAGCGTTTATTAAGAGAAACTTTACCTTTGCCATCTTTTAACTTTTCCTTATTAAACAATTTCTTACATTAAGAAGATGAAAGTGTACGGTAGTGAAAT
>DAOUSR010000209.1 GCA_030627125.1 Thioploca sp. | reverse complement strand
TATTAATATAAGCTGGTAAAACAGCATCACATAGAGAGGAGCGGTATGAGGTGAAAGTCTCACGTACCGTTTTGAAGACGAGTTTGACAGGGCGACTTGTCAGGCTTAGTTTAACCATCAGCTTCTGAATGTATAATTTCACCACCAACATAACCATCTTGGACAACGATAAGTTTTAGTGTAGTCGAGAAATTATCATTATTAACGAGATATTGTCCTACCCAAGTTGTATTACGCAGCCTTTGCTCCAATTGTTCTTGGACAGACGACTGATTAAGTACACCCAACATATTGAGGCTATATTCAGGATTTAAGGTAAAATCCACACTGTAAAATAGCTCACTCCATAGAGGTTTAACGCCGCCTATTGTAACCGTATCTACGCCAGATTTTTCCGGAATTACATAAGCCTTTGAAAAATCAACATCTGCTCCTGCATAAACAAACGAACTTAGTGCTATACCAATAGAAAATAATAATTTTCTCATTTGTATACTCCTTTGGTTTTGATATTATAGAAATGCTAGTATTGACTTCCAACTACCAAAATACTAACATATATAAAATAAAGGAAATTTATTTCAAAATCTACCAAGTCAAACTAGTTATTTCACCCATAAAGAAGTGTATATTATGCAGATACATGAAAATATTAAATTTATTCGGCAGTCAAAAGGTTGGTCGCAAGAAGAAATGGCAAATAAATTAGGTATGTCTCTCAATGGTTATGGTAGCATTGAACGTGGTGAAACAGACGTACAGCTTTCCAGACTTGAAAATATTGCCAGTACATTTGAGATTGGTTTATTAGAACTATTTGGTTTAAATGAGAAAAATATTTTTAATTTAATTCACAATAATGGAGAAAATAATACCCAAAACCAATATTGCTATAATAATTCTCCCGAAAGTGAAAAATATGAAAAAGAAATTGAATATTTAAAACAAGAAGTTGCTTATTTGAAAGAGATTATTAAATTGACAAAGAAATAATACATATTGCTCGTACCAAGTGTTCTGCCTTTCATAATTAAATGGCAGTTCCATTCTGGATTAATTCCGAGATTGAACCTCGGCACTAGTACCAAAATTTCAACTCTTATTTTCAAACATCCTTCATATCTCTTAAAAATTAGTTTATAATTTCTGCAAATATTCTCTATTTAATTATGGATTATGTTAAAGTGGATTCTACACTCAAAAAACTTTTTACTTTCACTAAAAATTAAGCATTAAGAATTACTTAAAAGGTTTAAATATGAAAACAATAGGTATTATAGGTTTTGGTAATATAAATCAAGAAGTTGTTAGACAAGCTGTAGCTTCTAAAAAGATAGAAATTAAATGGATTTTGGATAGAAGTCCGAGTAAAAAAGCTAAAAAAGAAGTGCGTAAAGAGATCGAGCAATCTTTAGGTAAGAAGCTTCGTTTTGTTAAATCCAAAGAAAAATTACATCCAGAAACTGATAAAGTAGATGTTATAGTTGAGGCAACCGGAGCCATTGATGCCATAGAATATCTAAGGTACAAACGGAATGAGTTAAAATGGGGTAATGAAGTATTATTTGTGACAGCCAACAAAGCTATGGTGGCCAATCATTTACCCGAGTTTTTTGGTTCTAATAACAATGATGTACGTATCGAAGCTGCAGTAGCCGCCGGATTGCCGTTAATAAAATCGTTATCTGAACATATTGCTTCTGATGAAGTCCAAGGCATGGTTGGGATTTTAAATGGTACTACCAACTTTATGCTGGATGAAATGGAAAAATCTATTTATGACAGTAGGAATCAAACCTATGATATGGTGCTAGATGAATCAGTACAAAGAGGTTATGCAGAACCCGGTGGAGCTGGAGATGTAGACGGTCAAGATGCTGCATATAAATTACAAATCCTTTCCAGAATTGCATTTAGAACAGATGCTTCTCCTAGTGCAGATTTAATCCGAGGCATTGACGATAATAAAAACTTTGATCGAGTTCGATCGGTAGATTTCATTTATGCCAATAAATATCTTGAAAGTACTATTAAGCTAGTCGCAATTGCTCAAACAAGTTCTAAAGTAGAACCTTTCTTTCTAGTATATCCAATGTTAGTACCAGATTATAGCAATATTGCCAATATAGAAGGCCCAGATAATTATATCGGAATATACTCTAAATACTTGGTTTATACTGATATGCAAGGTAAAGGTGCTGGACCGGAGCCTACCGCATGTGCTATGTTGGCTGATGTATTTAGTCATAAAAATTGTGCGGATAATTCAGATGAAAAACAACTTATTACAGCTTTCCGTAATAGTGACGAAATATATTTTTCTAGGTGGATGGTCAGAGGCTCTTGCTATGATCGACCTGGGGTACTAGCTCATATATTCCAACATTTTGAAACTAAAGGAATTAATATTGACGAAGTATTTCAGTTGCAAATCGGTGAAATCGGTCGTAAATGGACAGCAGAAGAATTAGATTTTGGCAATGAACAAGACAAAATTTTACCCTTTGCTTTTACTACTACTAAGGCTAGTTTAGGCACACTACAAGAAGCATTATCAACTTTGCCATTGGATAAAAAAAATGCCAAAGGTCAAAAGATTTTTCCTAATACAAAAAAACTGTTTGCTTTTTATCCAGTGTTAGAACGGAAACTTGATGCAGGTGGTTTGCAAAAATTTGTGATAGAGGAAGAGTAAATCTGGTTAGGTTTAATTATAGCAATTCTTAATGCTTAATTAACTTCAAGATAAATATCAAGAATTTGGATTGATATAATTTATTCAATTGGGATATATTATAATTTTTGGAGTTCAAAACTTTAATTGTGGATAAATTTAAATATTTTCAAAGCTTTGGACTCCAATAAATATTCCAAAATCGGCATAAAGGTGAAAAAATGACAGATTTTCAAATTATCAAAGAGATTTATAATTCTTTTGACCATGTGCATCCTTTATTACCCGGAGATAAGTTTTATTTGGATTGCCAGAAGGTAAGGGGAGATAGCAACGTTATTACTGGGATTGGTCGGGGAATTTTGTTGGCAGAACAAGCGACTTGTCAGTTGTATTCTGGTCATCGGGGAGTGGGCAAATCTACGGAATTGTTGCGACTGGAGAAGTATTTGCGGGAAGAAGGTTATCGGGTGGTTTAGATCGGATTGTACCGATACGGGTAAAAGGCGATACGACTAATCATGATGAGATTTTTATTGAGCGGAGTGAACAGCTAACTTCGTTAAAATGTCATGTGATTTATACTGTGCCAATTTCGATGGTTTATTCTGGTAATGCGAGTGATTTGCTGGCTCGTTATGGTATGGTGGAAACTTTGCCAAATGCAGGGGTGGAGGATATTTTTGCTGAAGGACAGGCTTTGACGGATTTGTGTATTATGAGTGGTGGTAGTTTGCGGGTGCTGGTGCATTTCATGAAAATGGTTATGAAGGATACGCCGGATTTGCCAATTCCAACGAAGGTTGTGAAGTTGGTGATTGCAGAAATGCGGGATTCTTATCGGCAGATGATATTGGAGTCGCAATGGGATTTGTTGGCTAGGGTGTATTTGTCGCAGGATATAATCAATGATGCGGATTATCGGAAGTTATTTTTTAATCGGTTTGTGTTGGAGTATAAAATGCGTGATATTGTACAATACCTTCGCCAAAGTTAGGAGTTTCGGGAAATACGCTTTGCTTCATTCTCGAACAGCAAATTGGTGAAGGTATTGATTGTAATTATATGATTTTAATTCTGGAAATTTTATAATTCTGAAAATCCTGATTCAGACAAGGAGTTTTAAAAGATGCCTTCTATTAATAAATTTGATGAGCGAGATTATGCTAGTTTGTTGCGGTCTTTGCGGATGGAGGATGGGTTTAGTTTGTTGTTTGTGGAGTGTAGTCCAGCACAGTCTAAGAGGGTTGTGAAGAGGGTAAAGAAAAATTTAAAAGGTAAAAAAATAAGGTTATTGTCTTTATCAATTGCAATTCATGATTTATATGAACAGGTTGTGGCATTGCCTAGAGTGCAGGAGTTGGATATTTATTGAAGGTTTGGAGAAATCGTTTGAGGAATACATTAAGGATGGTTATGGTGGTGAGGGGGATTATTATGTGGATGATGTAGTGCCACGAGTGTTGGGGAATTTGAATTTGCAACGGGAACGTTGGCGGGATGAGTTTACTCATTTGCAGATAATATTTATTTTGCCGAAATATGCGATGCGGTTTTTTATGTTGCGAGGCAATGATTTTTTTGATTTTCGGTCAGGATTATTTCAGTTTGCAATGGATGATGATTTGTTGGCAGTAGCCCAAGGACAAATTTATGATAGTTTTGAAAAATACGCAAAATTTACTCCTAAACAACGCACTGCTAAGTTGCTAGAAATTCAAAGATTACTAGAAGAAAAACAACAAGTTAATAAATATGAATTATTTTTTGAACAGGGTTTATTATTTTCTGCTGATGGAAAACACGAACAAGCTATAAAAAGTTATGAGAAAGCTTTAGAGATTAAACCTGATTACCACTTAGCTTGGTACAATCGAGGCATTGCATTAGATAATTTAGGCCGTTATGAACAAGCACTAGCAAGTTATGACAAGGCGTTAGAGATTAAATCTGATAATGATGCTGCTTGGTATAATAAAGCTTGTTACTATGCTCTACAAGAAAACTTAGATTTAGCTATTGTTAATTTAACCCAAGTAATTGCTTTAAATCCCAAATACAGAGAAGACGCACAAACCGATACCGATTTCGATAAAATTAGAAATAATATTAAATTTCAACAATGTTTAGAATTAGATTACAGTAGTCCTAAATAAATCAACACCCGTTATAACTAACATGTTTTCTCTTCCTAAGGAATCAAAATTTAATAATTGCCGAAACTCTCAGGCAGACCTGACAGGTTTTGAAAACCTGTCAGGTCTTAAGTATCATATTTTATTGAGTCCTCATTCATAACCACACAATGGTAG
>DAOUSR010000057.1 GCA_030627125.1 Thioploca sp. | reverse complement strand
ATAGGCATGGGTGGAAATTTTTAGCTTTTCTGCTATTTCTTCTTGTGTCCAATTTTTAGATGAGCGTATCAATTTGAGTTTCTTAGGTAATTCCATGATATAGGCACTCTGAGTTAGGAAATTAATAACTGTGGGTTACTTGATTGATTTGAGATTGTTTTGTAGTATTTTAGATAGATTGGAATTATACAATATTTAGTGGTGTTTTTTCAAGATGTTTTTCAAATTAATATGAGGTGTAATTAAAATGTTTAGATTAATCTTGTCTTTATTTATATCCTTAATCTTTACCAGCGTAGCATTTGCTGAGTTTGATTTTGGCACTAGTTGTGATGGAGAAGGAGGAAGTGGTAATTTTTTACAGTATATTGAATCTTGGGATAATGATCCTGAAAAAACTGTGACTGTTGGCACAATTCCTTCTGGAATTACAGATGTTGATATTTCATTGACAAGTAATGAAGATGTTGATATTCGCATTTATGATACAAATGAAACTCCGATTGTCCATTGGCCTAATGGAATTCTAAGTAGTGATAAAGCCCAGTCAACATTTTATAATAACGTTGCAATTGAGTATTCTGGCTATAATGGTGGTGGTACTGGATTATTAGGACATGAATATATAAGAATCACAGGCACAACTCAAAAAGATTTTATTATGAAAGCATTTGGGTATCAAGCTGGATATGCTCAGGTTAATTATTCTTGGAAAGGTAAAGAGTGTGGTGGTACTTTTCAGCAACAAATTTTGGACAAGAATATTATCAAAGTTGGTGATATTCCTCCCGGTATTAATAATTTATCTATCCAATTAATCTCTGATAAGGATGTTGATATTCAGCTATATGATAAAGATGATGGTACAAAAATTGTGGTTTGGCCTGATGGTATTTTAAATGGTGATTTATATCAATCAACTTATTACCAAGGCATGACTATTGAGTGGTCGGGTTATAATGGTGGTGGTGTTGGGTTGTTAGGGCATGAATATATTAAGATTACCGGAAAAACAACTCGAAATCTTACAATGATGGCTTATGGTTATCAAGCTGGTTATGCTCAAGTTGATTATTCTTGGGGTGGTACCAGTGATATTATTGTAGAAACTCCTGTTGAATTGTTCCAATCACCCATTAATGCAGACGATGTAGAATATCCCTGTTATGATTACGATAGAGATGTACCTAAGTATGGAGGTTATCATGTTGGAAAAGATTATTGTACAGAATTAAATGATCCTGTCTACGCATCTAACTATGGAAAAGTGGTTGTTGTAGAAAGTGGAAATAATCATGGGTTTGGTAAAACAGTAATTATTGAACACAAATTAAAAAATAAAATAGAAAAAGGTAAATCTGGTATGAGTGATACAATTTATTCTTTCTATGCCCACTTAAATTCATATAATGTTTCAGTTGGCGATACTGTAAACAAAGGAGAAGAAATTGCTAATGTGGGTAGTTCTGGTTCTGGTTCAGGAGGAACTGTCCATTTGCATTATGAGGTAAAATATTCAAATATGAATGGTATACCTAATCCTGATGGATTAAATATAGGAAGTTCCTTTGGATATGACATCAATCATCCTGATAAAGTAGGATTTATAAGCCCAAATACTATAGTGAATGATAGCAAATATGGTGTTATGCCTTAGTGAATGAGATAAAATACAGTAACTCGACACTCTATTACTTGTCAAGCTAAATAGAAAGTAGAAGTACTTATCATAAACTTTAAGGTAAGGTAAATTTAAATTGCCTTGCCTTTTTTAATAATTAAACCTCTTTTTGTCTGAATCAGAATTAACAGGATTCAAGAATTTACAGAATTAAAAATCAAATTATTTGTTGCAAAGGTGTTAAATTCTGTTAATTTTAAAATTTTGAAAATTCTGATTCAGACAATTACCCACCCATATTTAAGGAAATAAAAGATGAAAAAAATCTTTTTAACAATTGTATTTCTCATTTTTTCACTCAACAGTTTTGCAGAATTGTCACTATCGCCAATCAGTTTGAATTTTAACAGCCAAGCACTGAATACCACTAGTGCCGAAAAACTGGTAATACTGGAAAATGTTTTGAGAGGAGAACTCAACATCACTAACATTACTGTTAGTGGCGACTTTGCTAAAACAGACGACTGTGGTAATTCTGTTGCACCAAGCTCAAATTGTACTATCCGTATTACTTTTACACCAACAACTGCTGGAACACGCAATGGAACATTAACAGTTAGTTCAGATTCAGATACTGGACAAGTCACACTGACTGGTATTGGAGAAGAAGTCATACCAGAAAACCAAAAACCAATAGCCTCCTTTACCGTTACACCAGAATCAGGAAATGCACCATTAACAGTAAGTTTAAATGCCTCCAAATCAACTGATTTAGATGGTAATGAAACTATTGAAAACTATCAATGGGTTTCTTCAGATGGACAATCTATATCAGATGGCAAAACCACTTCAGTTACTTTTGATACAAACGGTAGTTATACAATTACTCTAACAATTACAGATGACAAAGATGAAACTGACACTGAAGAAGAAACTGTAATAGTCACCGAAAAAGCTGTAGACAAGTTCACTCTTGGAATTATAGCAACTAACGGAACGGTAAAATGTAGCACTGATGGCAGAAAACAAGATAATTGCGAATCTAAATATGACGAAGAAACTTCACTAACCATAACAGCTGAACCTGATAAAGGTTATGAATTTACTAGTTGGGCTGATGATTGTTCTGGAACAGGTGACTGCCAACTAACCATGAGTGCAAACAAAACTGTTACTGCCAATTTTAGTGAAAGTGAAGTTATCATAGAAAAGTTCAATCTTGAAACAACAGCTAATAATGGAACGGTAAAATGTAGCACTGATGGCAGAACACAAGATAATTGCCAATCTAAATATGACAAAGACACTTCACTAATCATAACAGCTGAACCTGAGAAAGGTTATGAATTTACTAGTTGGAGTGATTATTGTTCTGATATTGGTGATTGTAAATTAACTATGGATGCTGATAAAATTATCAGTGCAAAATTTGAACTGATTGATATACAAAAACCAACAGCATCATTTACTATAACTGTTGATTCTGATAATCCATTAAAGGTTGATTTGGATGCTTCTAATTCAAGTGGAACTATTACAAGTTATGAATGGGCTTCTACTGATATTAAATCTGTATCAGATGGTAAAACAACATCAATAATTTTTAATGAAGCTGGTAGTTACGAAATTACCCTAACTGTTACTGATGATAAAGAAAAAACTGATACTGAAAAACAGTTTATTATTGTTGGATATCCTCAGGTAGATCAAGTTTTTTCTATTGGTGATGACTCAGACACAACTACTGCACAATTTTATGGTGGTATTTCGCTCAATGATGGTTCTTTTATATCAAAATTGACCAGTAGTGATGTAATAACAAAAGGAAAAGACACTATAGCAGTTGAAGGTATAATTGTTCCAGTACATACTGGACAAGCTGAAATTATTGTTGTAGGACTTTACACTCCACCAAGTACAGAAATTGTGGAAGACAGATGCAATCCAGCCAATGGTTATTATTATATGATAACTGATAATTCCATGACAAATAATTATTGTCAATGGGATGTTGCAAAACCAAATGAATGGTGTAATGATCTTAATCGAACTTCTAGACGGCGTGAAAATACAGAATATGCAACTAGATGGGATGGTAAATTAGATTCACTCCAACCACTGTTTACTAACGTTGAATTAATCAATGGACAACCAATTAATTTAACAAAAGATAAAACATTGTATAAGGATGTACCTGCTTATACTGGTCATATATGTCTAACTTTTGGTTATCGTTTAGATGATATTATAGTTTTCAATGGTGACCCAATTGAATTTGACGTAGTAAAGTAATATGGCAATTAGCATTGGTTTAATTTCCAATTAAATAAAGTGCATATTGCTCAATGGTTCGAACAATTTTTTAAAAAGTTAATCTATTTATAAAAACTGTCCGAACCATTGCTAATGAGAGTTCCAATTCCTTAAAACCTTTTCAACGCATTCCTTTTCTTTCGATAATCCTGTTGCTCGTTTTAAATCTTTTGATGATTCTTTTTCTCTATTTTTTATTCTAACATTTACTCTTTTCTTATTTAGGAAAGATGTCTATATGTACTATTTTTGTGTTGCATTATGCAAATAACTACCTTATGATTTTGGTAAAAATAAAAAATTTGCTTTATAAAACAATTTATTAAATAAATAGGGGGATTTATTGCATATGAACTATAATAATAAAAAATACAGATTTCAAGAGGAAAATTACAATGTTATACAATACAATAGTAAACTCATTAGTATTAGCAAATACAATAAATGATACCAATGTAACCAAACGTCTTTTTGATATTACGGTTTCGGCAATTATTTTAATTTTATTAAGCCCTTTATTTTTAATAGTAGCCTTATTGATTAAATATGATTCAAAAGGAGCAATATTTTTTTCTCAAAATAGAGTTGGTAAATGCAAAGAAAACTTTAAAATGTGGAAATTCCGCTCTATGTATATTGACGCTGAAGCACGTAAAGCTGAATTAATGAAACAAAATGAAATGCAAGGTGGAATATTATTTAAAATGAAAAATGATCCACGTATTACTAATGTAGGTCGTTTTATTCGTAAATTTTCTATTGATGAGTTACCACAGTTATGGAATGTGTTTAACGGCGATATGTCTTTGGTAGGCCCACGTCCTCCATTACCAATAGAAGTAAAACAATATACACCTTATCAATCGCAACGTTTACAAGTAACTCCTGGTATTACTTGTATTTGGCAAGTATCAGGACGTTCAAATATCCCATTTCCACAACAAGTTGAATTGGATATAGAATATATAGAAAATCAATCATTTACTAATGATATGATAATATTGCTTAAAACTATACCAGCAGTATTACAAGCTAAAGGCTCGTACTAAATTTAAGCAGATATTTAAACATTTATACAATTGGACATTTAAAAACATACGAAAGTATATGTTGATTTTATCTGCTTAAAAGACAAAATAATCCATTTTTTATTAATAGCTAATAATATTTTTTTTTGCAAACACTACCAATTTTCCATAAATTAATTTAGCATATACTGTTATCCTGATTTGAATAGTATTTTAAGGCATGAATCTAAATGCCTATTTTAACTACATCAATAAACAAGATTAGGTGCTAATTTTGGAAGAGCAACAACATCGTAACGCACTCCCGCAAGGTTTCAAGTTATTTGAATATGAAATCCAGTCTGTGCTAGGAAAACCAGGTGGTTTTGGTATCACTTACCTAGCTATAGATACTCATTTGCGGCAATCAGTAGCTATTAAAGAATATTTACCCAGTGATTTTGCTATACGTGAAGGTAGGAGTACTGTTTATGTAAAATCATCATCTTATGACGAATCATTTCAATGGGGTTTAAAATGCTTTATTGAAGAGGCACAAGTCCTTGCTAAATTTAATCACAATAATATTGTAAGGGTTTCTCGGTTTTTTGAGTCCAATGGGACTGCTTACATGGTAATGGAATACCAAAAAGGCCAAAGTTTAACCGAATTTTTGAAACAGCAAAGAGTTTTAACTGAAGCAGAATTAAAAACTGTAGTTATTCCTCTCTTGGAAGGGTTAGAAGAAATACATCATGCAGGTGTGTTGCATAGAGATATAAAACCTAATAACATTTATCTCAGAGATGATAACACTCCTGTTTTGCTTGACTTTGGTTCAGCTCGATTTGCAATTGGCCAAAAAACTCGCAGTGTTACTAGTATCGTCACCCCCGGTTATGCTCCATTAGAACAGTATGACAACGAAATTAAGGATCAAGGCCCTTGGACTGATATTTATGCTTTAGGGGCGGTGATGTACAATGCGATAACTGGTGATTCTCCGCCAGCTGCAACCCGCAGGGTTATGAAAGACCCAATGATTCCAGCTGTTAAAATAGGGGCTGGTAGATATAGTCGTAGTTTGTTACTATCTATTGATTGGGCTTTACAACTGAGCGAAGAAGATCGACCGCAAACAGTTGATCAATGGCGAGAAAAAATGTTGGCAACGTCTGAGGAGGTGTCACAGGAAAAGTTTGTTACCAAACAATATTGGAATTCAATTAATATTATTGGAGTTGGGGTTATTGGTTTACTTTTTGTGGTTGCTAGTTATCTTGGCTATAAAAATTATACTTATGGTATTGATCTACAAAATTTGCTACAAAATTTAAAACAGGCTGAACTTAAAATTGCAAAAGAACAGAGTTCATGTAAAGCGGATAGGAAATATCTAAAAATAGCTCAAGATTATCGTGGACAATGCGAAACTAAATATAATGCAGCTAGTGGTTTACTAAAAGAAGTCCAGCGTTTTAAAATAGGAAACGAGGTTTTGCAAACTGGGATAGCAGAAAATAAACCAACTGGTTTTGAGACCAAACAATATTATAATGTTGTTAATGTAAGGCCGACTGATACCTTAAATGTACGTGAATCTGCTGGCACAATTAATGATAAAGTTGGTGAAATATCGGCAGTTGGAATTTGCATTGAATATTTGGGTAATTTTCGATTCAGAAAAGGCGGTTTATGGGTTAAAATACGCTATGATAAGATAGAAGGTTGGGTTCATTCTCACTATTTAGATTCAAATGAACAGGACTGTGAGGAGTGAATAAAACGATTTGCTTTTTTATAATTACATTATTACCTTTAACTAGCCAAGCTAATTATATAGAAAATGTTTTATTTGCAAAATCAGTTATTACTATCCAACATAATGGTTGCTACCTGAAACAATCAATTGAGGAAAAAAATAAACTTATTTTGATACTAGATAATTGCAGGGCTACGAGTGGAAAACTTGCGATATTACACCCTAATATAACGAATATTCACTGGGCTCAACATGATAAAAAAACCGTGTGGATAGTTGTAACTTTTCTCAATAACTATAATTTTGGGATAAATGTATCGAAACATCAATATAAAGTATGTTTGCCAGTTTGTGAAAAATCTAATTGGCTTCTCAAAATTAATGGTATTTTGCTACAAATTCCAGTGCAGAACATGTCCATAAATGATTTTATAGATAATTCTATTGGTATTTTACCCAGACATCTGATTAAAGATGGTTTACCACATTTTGGTTCTAAACGTGATGATTGGCAGGGTAAAACTAGGAAGCATCGTGGTTATGATATTTACGTCAACAATATAAATATAGTGGCTGCTGCTTATGGGAAGGTAACTAAAGTTAAACAAAGTAAACGGGCCGGACTTTACATAAAATTACATCATGAAACCCAGTTTGATACTCTTTATGTGCACCTTAAAAAAGCTTTGGTAAGTGAGGGGCAAATCGTTAATGCTGGAGATGTGATTGGCAAAATTGATGGCCCCGTTGGTAATGCGATAGCAGCACAATTACATTTTGAAATTAAGAGCAATGGTAAAAGTATTGATCCACTGCCTTTAATCGAAAAATTTTATCAATTAGATCGTGAAATTATAAATAAGATAACAAGATATAAGAAATTACTAATAAAAAATATCCGAATTAGAGATATACAAGTTAAAACTTTTATAAATTCACAATAATTATGCTAAAACCAAAAGTTCACCTTTGTTTAGTTCACAATACAGCAACTGCTAATGTAACTCCAGCATTAGACCCTGATTTTCGCCCTAATGAAGTAATATTGCTACATAGCCCTAAAGAAGATTATCACGCCAGTTGTATAGAAGCGGTATTAAAACCAACTGGAATCAAAGTATCTCATTGGCAAATTCAAGATACCAGAGATGTTGAACATATTTGCGAACGAGTTCTGGAGTTAATGGTGGAGCGAGAACATGATGATATTGCTCTAAATGCCAGTGGTGGTACTCGACCTATGAGTATTGCAGCTTATGAAGTATTTAAGGAATTTGATAAACCAATTTTTTATGTAAATCCTAAAACAGACTATGTAAGCTGGATAAATCGGCGAAATCTTCCTTCATTTAATGTTGCGGATCGGATTAAATTGCCGGCATTTTTACATGCGAATGGTGCTGAAGTAAGTCATCAAGGTAAGCAAAATGGCGTACCAAGCAATTTACGCACTTTAACTCAACAATTAGTAAAAAATGCTGAAATTTTAGCTAAACCATTAGCTGCTATTAATTGGTTAGCTCAACAAGCTGAAAAAGATTTAAAATCACCTACTCTATCTACAGGTCAACAAAATTGGCATGAATTACAAGTATTAATTAGTCAATTCTCAGAATTAGGATTATTAGAATATCAACATGAATGTTTATATTTTAAAGATGAGGCAGCTCGGTTTTTTGTCAATGGTGGTTGGCTAGAAGTTTATACTTATAGCTTATTATATGGCTTACGTAGCGAGATTCCTAAAATACAAGATGTTGGACGTAGTGTAGAACTTAGTCGTGATAGTACAGGTCAAATGGTCAAAAATGAATTGGATGTAGTTTTTTTACATAATAATCATTTATACATTATTGAATGCAAAACCAAACGTTTTATCAACACTAGTCAAGAACAGGCAGATAGTCATGCTGTTGATGCTTTATATAAATTAGATACTTTGAAATGGTTATTTGGAGGTATTCGCACTAAAGTTATGTTAATTAGCTATCAACCATTATCTTCGTGGGATAAACAAAGGGCTAAAGATTTAGAAATTGAAACTTGTACGGCTAATCAATTAGTAAGATTAGAAGATGTTTTAAAACGTTGGATAAATAACTAAAATACAGGTATGATTTGCATTTTAAAAAATTGGCACTAATATTGCTGAAAATAAAAGTGCCATAATGAGGAACTACTCCTACCTAGTTATGGTGTCTTGGGTGCTGGTCACATTCAAGTACACCGTAATTTTACTACTCTACCAATATTTGCATAATTATTTTTTCAATGCTCTATTGCCTCTAAACCACGGTAAAATTAATATAATCATCAATCCTACTAATAAATAAAATCGTTCATGCCATAATTTTTGTAAAGTTTTATCCTGAACGGCGGAACTGATACTATTTTCAATTGCATCCAATATAGCTTGAGTATCTAAGTTGCGATAATCAGCTTTGCGATAAACACCTTTGCCAGCAACAGCTAATTGATATAGATAATCTTCATTCAAACGGGAAATTACTATCTCACCATTGGCATCTTTTTGCCAGTTACCATTTTTAATTGGAATAACATCACCTTGTGTAGTACCAACTCCTAAGCTATGAAAATGAAAATTTCCTTTCTGCACTAATTGCAAACTATTTTTAAAATCTGCTGCATCAAAATCTCCATCACTAATAAGTAATAAATGTGGAACTCCATTCATAGATTGTCCTTTTAGCCAATTAACAGCACTTTCAATGGCTAAAGTAAGACGACTACCTTGGATTGGCAATAAATCAATATCTAGTTCATATAATAAATGGCGTAAAGTTTGGTAATCATCTGTCAAAGGAGCTACTAAATGTGGGATACCAGCAAATGCCAACAATCCAATATATATATTTTCATCTTTGTCTAATAATTCTTCAATATCTTGTAAGGCTTGTTCTAAACGTGAATGAGGTAAATCTTTAACCTGCATAGATTCAGATAAATCTAATAGAATCATCAAATTAGCATTTTTTCGCCAAACTTCTTGTTCTTCATAATCCCAACGTGGGCCAGCCAAAGCTAATATTCCAACCAAGAATAGCAATGTCCACCATATATATTCCTTAGAATTTATAGTTGATGAGGCTTCAGAATTGACTAATAAATGTGGTAATAAATGAGAATCAGCAAATTGACGCACTCGTTTGTAATAATGAATACGTAATCTTAATACCCAAGTTAACAATCCTACTAGCATTGGTATGAGTAAAGCAAAAAGCCATATTGGATTAGCAAATTCAAACTCTGAAAAGTTCATATTTCTAATTGTTTATATAATTTATAATTTAAGTATAACATAAAATATTTGGTAGTCCTGAACAAATCTAATACAAATCCATTGTGTCTATATTCAACCCAAAAGACCATCTTTAACATAAAAAAATTAATATCTTATTGCAACAGAATTATATATTAACATAAAATTTGTAGCAAATATTCAGAAACATTAATCTTGTAACACTTAATAGTTTGGACAATTTTTAAAAAATAAATTCAAATTAAAAGTTAACTTATTGAAATTTGATAATTTTATTGTCCAAACGTAAAGTTAAAATTTTCGCTTTTAGGTGAACATATTTATCTCCCAAGAATAAAGAGCATAGCAAATATAGTTGTGATGGGATGGTGTTCAGATATGACATCATGCAACGAAACTAAGTTTTTTATAAAGAATTGTCCGGGTACAAAAATGAATGGCGATGGTAAACCATGTGAAGATAGGTTTGGTAATTGAAGAAAATAACTAGGTTAACAGTCAGGTAGACAGGGCTACCGCATTGAAATTTGTGTAAAAGCAAAAAACATTGTAGGGTTGGTGAAGCAGTAACCGAACTTACCCGGCTATATCATTTTTATAATACATCAATTTATCTTTCTGGGGGTTTTACCATCAAGCCTCTTTTTACGAGTTACATTCATTCTTTTTAAAGTTCTATCAATCGTTGAACGACCTACTATTCGCTTAAAATATTTATTATATTCAATACGTATTTCTTCTAAAATTAAGTCTGGCTGTTTTTTCAATAATTCTTTTAAAAAAGCTTCACCTTCACTATCAATTGCTGGATGCTGTCCACCGCCATGTGGTTTTGGATCAACTTTACCGGTTTCTTTTAATCGGTTTAACAACGATATTACAAATCCTTTTGATACATTAAATCTTTTTGCTAGTTTTAGAGTTGAACATTTTTTATTCTTATATGCTAATACTATTTTTTCTCGTAAATCTATTGAATAAGGGGCTGCCATTTTTTTAATTTCCTTTGGGGTTCTAATTATATTTCTTTTTTCGACTTTATACAAGTGGGAAACGCTATAATTATGCATCAATACGGATTTAAATTAAAAATATTAATCGATTATGCAAAATTTTTCGCATCGTCAAAGATATTTATCAAGGTAAAATTTATGGTTTAACATGGCGATGGGCGTAACATCTGTTATTTATGATGGTGAGTATAAATAGCTAAATCTCGTGCTGCTCTTGCTCCAAATAATTCTAAATAAGCTGGATGTTTAGTAACAGTCTCTGGATGCCCAGAACAACAGATATGCTGGTTTAAACATACTACATTATCAGTTGCCGCCATTACTAAATGCAAGTCATGCGATACCATCAAAATACCACAACCATATCGATTGCGAATTTGAGCTATTAACTCATACAATTCATATTGCCCAGCCACATCAACTCCTTGAATTGGCTCATCTAATACCAATAAATCAGGTTGGCGTAATAAAGCTCGGGCTAATAATACTCGTTGCATTTCGCCACCAGAAATATTTTGTAATGGCCTATTTAACAATTTAACTATCCCAACTTCTTCCAGAGTATGCTGAATATCTTTTTTAGCACCACCAAGATTGATAAATCTAGCTACTGTCAATGGTAATACTGGATCAATATTCAAATGTTGAGGCATATAACCAATACGAATATTCTGTTGGCGAAATATCTGGCCTTCTTGCGGAATCGATAACCCCAATACCACTCGGACTAGGGTAGATTTACCGGCTCCATTTGGCCCAATTAACGTAACAATTTCACCACGTTGTACTGTTAATGAAACATTATCTAGAGCTGTATGACATTGAAATTTTACCGATATATTATCAGCTTGTACCAGAATATTATTTGGAAGCATTGTTACAATTTATAAGGCCGTTGTTTATCATCTTGTTCTGGTATGCGTAATTGTCGTTCAGATTCTGGCTTGGCAAATTGTTCCCGCAAATAACTAGCTCTCTCAACTATTGTAGGTGGTTTTTCTGGTTGTAACCGAAAAAATCTAGTAAACCAACTAGGGCCATCTCCAAGTTCCATATCTTTTTGTATCGCTAATTCATAGTCAGCTAAAGCTTTCTCATGCTGTCCAGTCAAGTCATATAATATACCTCGATTAGCATAAGTGGCAGCAAAATCCGGTTCTCTAGCAATAGCAGCATCAAATGTACGTGATGCTTCTGAATAATGCTTTAATTTTAATAAACTACGGGCCTTACCACGCAAGGCATGAATATGATTTGGGTCTTCGTGCAATGCTTGTTGATAAGTTTTTAAAGCTCGTTCATATTCTTCATCTTCAAATAAATTATTAGCAGCTAAATAAACTTGATCGCCAGGATTAATTTCACCACTATCATAAAAAGTCCAACCGACCCAAGTTATTGTTAGCACAATTGCAGTCCATTTTAAGCTTGAATACAAACGTTCATCCATAATTGGGAAAACCAATAGAATTAAGATTAAATAAAATAGAAAATAAAATTACAATAAACATAGAAATAAATCGAGCTCGATTTAATTGACCTCTGATTTCTTCTGGAGAAAGTTCACGGTTTAATTTACGGCGTAAGCGGCGTATACTCATAACCCATATTATCTTACTAACTGGGAAAAATAATAGTGCCGCAAGTATGGTAACAGAAATAATAAAGTACAGCATTGGATATAGTTAAAATATGTTTAATTGGTATTTAAGTTTAGATCATAACTGATGTTATATAGAAAATTACTAAACAGGATAATGTATGAGCAGCTCTCAGTTTGCAAAATAAATTTAGCACTTCGACAGTCTAGAAGCTATCTGCATAACATCAGATTATAACCTAAATTAGTCTTTAATTATCTTATAACAATGTATTTATTATTACATTCAATTAAAATTCTAATTTATTTTAAAATATAGGTAGGTCTATTCTAGCCAATTCGATAAATCTCCATGAAGAAAATTAGTAATTGATATATATTTAGAACCAGAAAAAGAAAAACTTAGACTCACCATAGCATTCATAATATTGATCGAAGCTGAACGTAGATAAATTTTATCATTGACCAATTGTAAAATATGAAATCGCTCTAATACTAACTGTACTTCTTCAATCGAAACTTTGGCCTGAGTTGGAAAAGGACATTGCGGATATGTTAAATACATATCTGGCTCAAGAATTTGTTCTACACTATAAAGCTCATATTGATATGGATTATTCATTTGCCATAACATAACCTTACTGCTTAAATAATGTATCATTAAATGAAAAACGCCATGCTTACTAATTAATTTTAATAATATATCTTTAACATCAACTAGACGATTTTCTAAACAATTTGGTGGCTGACAAGATTTATTACAAACTGGAATTTTATTTATAGATGTAGCTGGCAAAGGTAGATGACGAATATCAAAATCTGCTATAGTAAAACCTAAATGTTCATTGCCAATAACCGGATGGACTGCACTTATGCAAGCTGAACCAGTAGCTTGGCTAATATATGCTGGAGATAAAGTAAAATTCGGATGTAAATTAATTGAATAAGGTCGAATAGATAAATCTTGATTGCGATAACTAGAATCAATCCCATTTCTAGTTATATTAGAACTTTTTTGTTTGCCATCTCTATCAACTGCATAAACTAAATGACAATTTGGCAGAGAAAAAAAATTATCATATAATATCTTATCTAATTTATCTGAATCCGACCAAGCGTTCACACATTTTTTCGATAAATTGTGCATTGCTGGCTTAAATAATTCCGCCATTGTTTTACGACGTTCTTCAATCAATGCTGATTGCATCCACATATTTCTGCTCCTAATTCAAAACTCAACCCGAATATATTATAAATTAAGGTTATAATTACCCACATATTGAATCCAAAAAACCTAAACGCATTCTAAGACATCCTTGAGAATAAAGTCAATAATATGAATATAGAACTTGCTACCGAAGAGATAGAAAATCAACCTTTACATAAGTTTACTGAACAAGCTTATCTTGATTATGCCATGTATGTCATTTTAGACCGAGCTTTACCCCATATTGGAGATGGTTTAAAACCAGTACAACGGCGTATTATATACTCAATGGCAGATTTAGGATTGAATGCTGGTAGCAAATATAAAAAATCAGCTCGTACAGTAGGTAATACTTTAGGTTGTTTCCATCCACATGGTGATATGGCTTGTTATGAAGCTATGGTACTGATGGCCCAACCTTTTTCCTATCGTTATCCTCTGGTAGATGGCCAAGGCAATTGGGGATCAATAGATGATCCTAAATCATTTGCCGCCATGCGTTACACTGAATCTCGTTTATCTCCATTTACGGAATTGCTATTAAATGAATTGGGGCAAGGAACGATAGATTGGCAACCAAATTTTGATGGCTCGTTACAGGAACCAATTTTATTTCCAGCTCGATTACCAAATATTTTACTAAATGGAGCGAGTGGGATTGCAGTGGGAATGGCGACCGATATTCCACCACATAATCTAGTGGAAGTTGCCAAGGCTTGCATTCATTTAGCCAAATATCCTGATGCTACTATTGCTGATTTACACAATTTTATTCCGGCCCCAGACTATCCTACCGAAGCGGAAATCATTACTTCCAAACAGGAATTATTAAAAATTTACACCAATGGCACAGGTTCAATTCGAATGCGGGCTTGTTACACCAACGAAAATAGCGATATTATTATCACTGCTTTACCTCATCAAACTTCTGGTAGCAAAATTATTACCCAAATTGCGGCTCAGATGATGGCTAAAAAGCTGCCAATGATTGAAGATGTGCGAGATGAATCAGATCATGAAAATCCGGTGCGGTTGGTAATAATTCCTCGTTCTAGCCGAGCTGATATTGATAGTATTATGACTCACTTATTTGCTACTACTGACATGGAACGTAGCTTTCGAGTGAATATGAATATAATTGGCCTTGATGGTCGACCACAGGTTAAAAACCTTAAAGTAATTTTGTCTGAATGGTTAAGCTATCGAATTACCACTGTACGCAGAAAATTGCAATATCGTTTTGATAAAATTACGCAACGGTTACACCTGTTAGAAGGTTTGTTGATTGCCCATTTAAATATAGATACCGTAATTGCAATTATTCGGGATCATGATAAACCTAAAGCAATTTTAAAACAGCGATTTGCTCTCAGTGAAGAACAAGCGGATACAATTTTAGAATTAAAACTACGGCAACTAGCTAAATTAGAACAAGCCAAGATTCAATTAGAGCAGAAAAATTTAGCTAAGGAATATGCTAGTTTAGAAAAGATTTTAAAATCTGAGACCAAACTCAATAATTTAGTTATCCAAGAAATACAATCGGATAGTGAACAATATGGTGATAAGCGTAGAACTCCAATTATTGCCCGTGAACAAGCTCAAGCTTTTAGTGCAATTACATTAGTATCTTCAGAACCAATTACGGTGATTTTATCTGCCAATGGTTGGGTACGAGCTGCCAAAGGCAATGACATTGACCTTCACAGTTTAAATTACCGAGCCGGAGATAATTTTGCCGCTGCTGCTTATGGACGTAACAATCAACAAGTGGTATTTTTGGATGCTACTGGCAGAAGTTATTCAGCTCCAGCCCACAATTTGCCCTCTGCTCGTAGTTCTGGTGAACCGTTATCTGGACGTTTTACTCCACAGAATGGAATTGGTTTTGTATCTGTGCTGTTAGGAGAACCGAGTGATTCTTATTTATTAGCTTCAACTGCAGGCTATGGTTTTATCGTAAATTTGGAAGATTTATATTCTAAAAACAAAGCTGGCAAGGCCATATTAACTTTACCCGAAGGTTCAACAATTTTACCTCCATTATTAATTTCTGCTATAGCTTCCCAACATTATGTAGTTGTCACCAGTGCTGGCTATTTATCTATAGTTTCAATAGCAGAATTGCCTAAATTACCCAAAGGTAAAGGAGTTAAGTTACTTAATATTCCGGCTAAAAATAAAGATGAAACAGTGATTATACTAAAATTGTTAGAGTTAACAACAACGGATACGTTAACTTTATATTCTGGCAAACGTCATCTAATTCTGAGAAACCGAGATATTGAATCTTTTACTTGTGAACGGAGTCGGCGTGGTCAAAAATTACCCCAAGGTTTTCAGAAAGTGGATCGGATAGTTATAACTGAGAGTTAAGCAAAAACCCCTACGTAAAGCTAGAGGAATAGGCAATTACCACACATTTATCTAATTTCTTTGATGTAGCTTTCACCAAGGACGTGGTGGAGAAATT
>DAOUSR010000230.1 GCA_030627125.1 Thioploca sp. | reverse complement strand
AGCGGATTACCCCGTCAATATTGGAAGGATTGCCACCAGTTACCCGACTTATAACATTGTTAATATTATTGGAGCCAGAAAAAGTAGCACTTTCAGAACTATTTAAATTAAAGTCTTGGAAGCTGTGGAATAAATTGCTACCGTGTTGTTGACCTAAATCTGAGGTGATTTGGAAATTTTGACCGGGTAGATTTATATTTTGGCCGAGTGTGCCGTCTGTGATAACTTCGGCGTATGCTATAGCATGTTTAACTATAATTATTATTAAAAATATTTGTTTTAACATTGTTTTTTCTCGTAAAATATTATAGAACGATATATTGATTAGGATTTACGCATTGTAATAATTTTATTAAACCGTTTATATATAGTTATATTTAACAATACCTTTGCCAATTTGCTGGTTGTTTCGGAAGTGAAACGAAGCGTATTTACCGAAACTTTTGACTTTGGCGAAGGTATTGATTTCATGTTTTTTTATCTTTTGTCAATGCGTAAGTTTTAATAGGTTAGATTTTCATAAAAAGTTATGATATTATATATTCTAATATAACATAAAAAATTATGTGACTATATATCATAATACGGTAGTCCTAACTAATGTAGTGATTATTTAAAAAAAACCTACTAGGTTTAACACTACTTTGTTTAGGACTACCGCTATTCGTATGAATACTATTTTTAGGAAAGTAACTAATGGTTTTCGACCTAATATTGAGCAAAATTTATTTGCTAATGTTCTTTCCATTGTTAATACAGGTAAACGTCAAGGTTTATCTGCTTTCCAATCTATCAAAAAAGATATTTCTCCTTTAACTTCTATTTTTTCTTAATTTAGGAGAGCAATTACATATATTTTTTTATATATTTAAAACTTTAATACCTATAATCAATTATCAATGTTTATATTCAAAATTATTTTGTTATTATCTATTTCATCAATTGTTTCTGCTACCAGTTGGTTTCAAAATTCTGAGCAACAAGGTAAAACCGCTTTTGAACAGGAAAAATATTCGGAAGCGATTAAGTTATTTGCTGATCCTTATAAACGTGGAGTAGCGTTATATAAAGATGGCCAATATGCTTCTGCTACTGAAGCTTTTTCTAGTATTGATCATCCGGCGTTAAATGCTCAATATAATTTAGGTAACTCTTACTTCCAACAACAGGAATATGAGAAAGCTATCCAAGCTTATGAACAGGTGTTAAAAATCCAGCCTGATCATGATGATGTTCGAGCCAACTTAGAACTAGCCAAATCCGAACAGAAAGATTCTGAACAGTCGCAGGCTGAAGAAGAGAAACAAAGTGCTGTAAATTCTGAAACTGCAATGGTGAAAGAAAGCGATATGATGGCTGATGCTTTGTTGGAGCGAATTAAAGAAAACCCTCAACAATTATTGCGTGGCCAATTCTATATTGATGCTCGTAATTCTAAACAGCCTCCACCAGCTAAACCTTGGTAATGATTGATATTAATTGGTCGCCAGTCTGGTTGACATTACGATTAGCAACCATTACAACTATAATTTTATTAACCGTGAGTACCCCATTAGCATGGTGGTTGGCACATACCAAATGTTGGTGTAAAAGTATTGTCGAAGCATTGATATCATTGCCATTAGTAATACCGCCAATCGTATTGGGATTTTATCTGTTGGTAATATTAGGTTCGCAAGGATTGGTCGGTGATATATGGCAAACCTTAACTGGTAGCCATCTGGCTTTCACTTTTACTGGCTTAGTAATAGGTTCGGTGATTTTTTCCTTACCATTTGCTGTCCATCCGTTACAGAATGCTTTTTACGCTATGGGACCTCGACCTTTGGAAGTGGCCGCAACTTTACGAGCCAGTCCCTTAGACCGTTTTTTTACAGTAGCAGTACCACTAGCTCGGCCCGGATTTCTGACTGCGGCAACTTTAACTTTTTCTCACACGGTAGGAGAGTTTGGAGTAGTATTGATGATAGGCGGCAGTATTCCCGGCAAAACCCAAGTATTATCTATCGCTATTTATGAACATGTTGAAATGGCAGAGTTTCAAGCAGCTCATATTTTATCTGGTGGTATGTTATTATTTTCATTTATTATTTTATTAGTTTTATATAGTATTAACAAACGCTTGTATCAACCATGAGAGTAAATAATATGTTATTTAATATAGTTAATAAGCTATTTGGCGTAATTATGTTAGTTCTGCTAGCATTCTTGCTGATGAACTCATTTTTTATAACTAAATCAGGTTATATTTATCACGAACAAGATTTGATTATGGAACGAGTGCTAATACATTCTGAACCAAAAATTCACTTTAGAATCCCGTTTTCATTTTATTTGACTCGCTATACTAAAGCTTGGACCGTAAGTTTTGGCACTGCTTATGGTGGTGATCAAGTACGACGTAAATCCTCAATTCGAGTTAGTTTTGCTGATACTTATACTGCGGATATACCAGCAACTTTTCGCTATAAGCTATCCGATGATGAAACTAAGATGAAGATGATTCATGATGATTTCAGGACTTTTGGAGATTTGGTTGATTCGTTACTGATTAAAATTTCTCGGGATGTCGCAGTTAATACCGCCACTCAATACACTGGTGAAGAATTTTTTCAAGGTGGTTTAAACCAATTTAAAGCAGCACTCATTGACCAACTTAAAAATGGAATTTACGAAACCAAACGTGAACAAATTTCAATTGACCAGACCGGTTTAGCTCCAGTTAGCATCGACCAAGAAGAATCAACTCAATTACAAACGGTCAAAACTTTGGTTTGGAAAACAATTCCGGTTATGGTAGATGGTAAGTTAGTACGATTAGAAAATCCATTGGATAAATATGGTATTGATGTAATTCAAGTTTCTATTGGTGAACCACGAGAAGAACAGCAATTACAAAATTTATTATCTGAGAAAAAGCGTTTAGTTGGCGATCGGATTAAAGCGGTACAATCTCAGGAAACTGCTAGAGAGCAAGCTAAAACCGCTCAACTACGGGTTGAAATTGAACGGACTGAGGCTATCCAATTAGCTTTGAAAGAAAAAGATTTAGCCATTATTGCCAAACAACGTGAAGTTGAAGTAGCAATGAAGCAAAAAGATAAAGAGGTTGTTGAGTATAATAAGGCCAAACAGTTAGCTGAGATTGGGAAATCTAAAGAACTAGAAATTGCTCAAGCCGAGAAAAATATTGAACAGGCTATCAAAGACAAGGAGTTAATCATTGCTCAAGCCGGACGAAAGATTCAAAAAGCTAATTTTGAAGCAGCTCAGTATGAGGCTAAAGCGATTCGAGAAAAAGGTCTGGCGGAAGCTGAAGTGCTGAAAGCCAAATATGAAGCTTTGATTCCTGAAATTTATCTAGCTGAAATGCAAAAAGAAATTGCCGCAATTATCTATCCAAACTTAAAGGGAATTAATGTAACTATGCCTCATAATATCGTTAGTTTAAATGGTTCTGGTGCTAAATTGCAAACTAATTTGGATGTGTTGTCTAGTTTTGCTACGATTGGAGTTATGGATAGGTTAGAGCAGAAGAGTTTGCGGAGTATTAAGGATGAATAGTGTTTTTTGAAATATGGCTATATAGAGTCGGTGTAGTAAAACCGATCATTTAGACTTAGGAAGATAATTATGATGCAAGGGTAGTCTTAAAAATAATAGTGGCTATGGTTTAAAATTATAATCATATAGATAATTAATCACTACTTTGTTTAGGATTACCCTTTACTTTTCAAAATATTATTCATTTCTCTTAAATCAACAACCTGCTGCTTTAAATATTCAATTTCCTTTTCTCGTTCTTCAATTATTAAATTAGCTTTTTCTAATTCATATCTATATTTTTCATTTGAAGAAGAATTTACCTGCCAGTTATTACATAAATTAAAAACATTTTTTTCGTCTGAATCAAGTAATTGTGATAATCCTATTTCCATAACCTTAGCGAGTTGTTTAAGCCTAGAAAGGTGAATATCTGTTTCTCCACGTTCTATTTTAGCATAGGCATGGGTGGAAATTTTTAGCTTTTCTGCTATTTCTTCTT
>DAOUSR010000167.1 GCA_030627125.1 Thioploca sp. | reverse complement strand
TTATTGCATCAAGACGTATTAACCCATTTTTTTGCCAAGATTCCAATATATTAGGTAAATCATTAGCAATATCCTCTTTACTATCTACAAAAACCTCTTGTAAAGCATCTCTGATTGCCTTTACATTGGTTTTTCCATCACAACAAGTCCAAATAAATCCTGCAACTGAATTCAATAAATGCAACTTATCTTGAGATTTAGCAAACAACATTGGCTGATCGTCTAACCAATGTAATTGCCAGTCTTCGTTTTGTATTGGTTTATCTAAAAAATTATCCATTTAAAAATACCTCTGAACTATCCTGAACTAATGGCAAAACATCTTTTCCATAAATATGATCTAGCCCAAATAAAGCTAAAATCTCCATAGCCCGCTCTAATTGTTCAACAGTAACATTTTGTTTCCATCCATTAATTAAATTTTTTCCAGTAATAATAGCACTATGTTTTAATGCAAGAGAAGAAGGACGTTTAGCTATTTCTAAAACATCTTTTAGCAAATAGTCATTTCCTAAAAAACCAAATAATTTAGCAATTTCATTTTCAATATCAATACAAAAATTTTCATAGAATATAACATGTACTTCTCCTGACTGCAACTGTTTAAGTGGAACATAATTTTCAATACACCATGCAAAGATAGCTATTTCAAACTCGGTTTTAGCATTTTCTATGTGTTCTTTAAATGGGAATAAAAAATCTTCTACTAATTTAGGTTGGTTTAGAAAATTTGCTAGATAATCATCTTTAAACCATTGTAAACGTATTTGTGAAATAGCAACAGCACAAGGATGTCTCATCAAAAAAACAATAGGAATCTGTGGACAGTTCACTTTAATCCATTTTAAAAACAGATGTGTTCTGATAGCTTTAATAAAAACTTTATTAGTTTTAGGAATGCCTTTTTGCTTATCAGTCCATTTACAACTTACATAACCTGATAATATAGTTTTAATTGGCTGGGTAAACTGAACTGGATATTCGTTTGGTCTTAGATATTGTCTTGCAGAAAAATGTTTGACTATATCTACTTGTTTAGGGTGGAAAGGTTCAAATAAAAAGCGATACCTATTGTCATAGTTGATAATTTCTGCAAGCCAAGTAGTGCCACTTCTACCAGAACCAGCAAGTAAAATTGTATTTTCATAATCAAAATTTTCTGGCAGATTAAAATCTATCAGTTCTTGTTTTCGCCAAAGTGTCAATATATTAGGTAAATCATTAGCAATATCATTATCTACAAAAATATCTTGTAAAGATTTCCTAATTGCCTTTACATCGGTTTTGCCATCACAGCAAGTCCAAATAAATTCAGCAACTGAATTCAATAAATGCAACCTGTCGTGAGATTTAGAAAATAACATTGGCTGCTCATCTAACCAGTGTAATTGCCAGTCTTCGTTTGGCTTGGGTTTGTAATTGTCTAACGCATTCATAAATGTTTAATTAACTTAAGTTGCTCAAGGTACCATGATGGTTGTAGCAATTTCCAAAGTACTTTAGGTTCAGCCAATAAATAACTGAAAGAATTTATAACATATATTTTAAAATTTAACAATTTAGCAAACCAAGGATGACGCATACGATATTGAAACCGTTGATAATGTCGCTTTGCTGATGGTAAAAGTTGTACATTATCAGGTACAGGTTGAGCTAAAAGATAATATGCCATCGCCATATAACTATGAAATAACTTAGTCTGTGAGTTAAAACTAATAGCTAATCCCTGCCAATCCAATTGCTTATCCAAAGATTCCCGCAACATAGCAAATTCGTACAGCTGCATTAAACTAACATTTGCCATACTATATTTTAAATCAGACAGATAAGTATGAATAATGTTATGTTGAATTCTATGTTGTGGGGAAGGAATTCTAACCTTAGTATCACGAAATGAGAATAGTTGTGCATCACGCCAAACTTCCTCAGTCGGCAATATTTGTGTGCCAATTCTTACCATACGCAAATGTAATTCCACCGAAGCCGCAGTATAATCACAAACTAATGGAATATAATGATGATGATAATTAGCATTATATGTGTGACCAGCCAATGGCTTATAACCAATAATTGCCAACGCTGCTACTGATTCAGGCAACTTGTCAGCAGGTATCAATAAATCAATATCCGTCATCATGCGAATACCAACATCATCATAAATATCAGTGATTAAACTAGCAACTCCTTTCATTAATAACGGTTCAATATCTACCTGATTAAGTTGTGCTGCTATATCACGTACTTGAGTTAGAATTATTTGATTCCGATCTCGATTTGCTTCCAATATCGTTGTTAAATAATCTACCAACCCATCATCTGGTAATGTGTCTAACAAACCTTTTTTGGATAAAGCCCAATATAATGCAGGCGTTACTAAATGCTGACCAGATAATTTGACAATATCTTCCCACACAATACCATCTTGGAACTGTTTACGGAGAGATTCTCGATTATCCTCAAAAGCTAAACAACGACAAATTAGTAAAAAACTATCTAAATTATTCATATTTAGCAAGTAATTCTGAGGTTTTTTGCACAGCTTGATCGAGTTGACTGTAAGAAAAAGAAAACATAGGTATACTACTGAGCCAAGTTAAAAATTCGGATACAACATCGTTTTTCAAAGGATTTCCTAACCATATCTCATTTTCTAGCAACCGTTGTAAAGCATCAATTGCTGAAATAGGTTTTAGCATAGCATCTTGCCCCGCTTTATACTGTGGAAATATAAGTGCTGTCACTGGCAAATTTAGCTCAGTTTTTATATATTTTGCTGGATTCAAATAACGGACATGACGCTCACGACTATTATAAATAGGTAACTCATTTAATTCTGGATAATGAGAATCTAATACTGACCAACTACCTTTTTTAATACTCAAGCTCGTAAGTAACGGAGTAATATGATGATTACCACGTTGTATTGGCACTAGGTCATCACCTAAATAGCTATAACCTGCTTTCAATAGAGCTGCTGTCAAGGTATTTTTCCCATAACCTGATGGTGCTGACATTATTATCGCTTTGCCTTCATGGGCAACAGCCATCGCATGGATCATAGCAAGCCATTCGCTATTTGGATAACTCAACATTTGGATAACTCAACTTTAAAATTTCGGTAATTAAATAGCCTTTAACATTTGCAAAATCGCTAAATAATTTTTCATCATCTGTCAACAATATATGTTTTTTCGTTGTCTTGACTAAGGTAAAATTTTTCAGAGGTTGTTGATTATACACTTCAATATGAGCAAACAGAGAGTGGATATGATTAGCCAACATATCTTCATCGTTAAAGCTTAAGCTGAAAGGGATATTTGCTAGTAAATAAACTTTTCGCATATTGATGGATTGATTAGCAATAGCTACGTCATTATCCTCTTTTGACATGAAAGGTTTTTCAGCTTCTATAGAGCGGACTAATAATTTATGTTGGTACCAATTACTCAATAGCTTTTTAACATCTTGTTTGGCAATTGACCGTGGAATCTTAAAAAATTTAGCGAGTTGGGTAATAATTTGGGCTTTATCGTATCCTTGAGAAAGCCATTGCCAGACTAATCGAGCTGATGGATTTAAGACTAATAATTGATTGGTGGTATGATTTAATAAAACCAAATGCTCGGCAAAAATATGTTCACTAATCTTGGGAGATGTTAAGAAATTCATTGTTTATATAGTGTGTTCTGATTAAGCAAGGGCAGTCCTAAATAAAGTAGTGATGAATTTATTAAATTATTGGTTTTATTGTAATTTTAAATCATTACCACTACTTTGTTTAGAATTACTGAAAAAGTTATTAATCCTGTCTATCTTTTAATCCGTCTAATCTTGTTCAAAAAATTTTACAATTGTTGTGCAGCTCGTCCCCGTGAACCTTGAAAATAATTTTGAATCCAAGCATGTTCAAGTTTAATTAACTCACGCATAGGAGCAATAGCCGAGACCTGTTTATTCGCTAATACCGCAACTCGATCCGTAACTTCCCATAACAAATCCATATCATGAGTAACAACCACAACCGTTAATCCCAAAGCCTCAGTCAATTTCACAATAAGCTCATCAAAAGCTCCTGCCCCAGAAGGGTCTAAACCAGCAGTAGGTTCATCCAAAAACAGTATTTCTGGGTCTAAAGCTAAAGCCCTAGCAACCGCAACTCGTTTAGTCATCCCACCACTCAATTGATCTGGATACTTATTCCTAGCATTAATTGGCAATCCAACCAAAGCAATTTTAAAATTGACAATTTCTTTAATAAGACAATCACTTAATTTAGTATGTTCACGCAGTGGAACTGCTATATTTTCAGCCACAGTCAAAGAACTAAACAACGCTCCATTTTGAAACATCATTCCACAATGACGACGTAACCAAAAAGAACGTTTCTCATTCAGATTTAACACCTCAATCCCAAATACTTTAATTGAACCAGCCACTGGTGTTTCTAATAGAATAATCTCATGAATTAACATGGATTTACCCACACCACTATCACCAATTATAGCTATAATTTCACCTCGTTGAATTTGTAAGTTCAATCCATCGTGAATGATTGTAGTACCAAATTGGGTGCGTAAGTTATTTATTTCTACGACAATTTCTGACATATTAGTTTTAGAAAATTATTTGAAAACCGCTACATTAATTATAAACTCTCACTCATATGAAAAATATAATTATATATATTAATATGTTGCATATTGTTTGAATTTTTTTAATATATCAGAAAATTCTGCCAAGGTTTTTTCAGTATTTACTATGTCAAAACTTTGAGAGAATTCAAATAATTTATTAGCATAGTTGGTTAAGTATTTAGAATTATGAGTATGACTCAGTTCCATAATCTGATTAGCAAATTTCTCAACTGTATCCATTTCAATAACTCCCAACATTTCTCGCAATATTGGTTTGCCTCTGATGTAAATAGTTGATGCCATAATTTCAACTGGTACTTCAACTCCATCAGAACGAATAACTACATATTCTAACAATGTTATTTGGTTACCTTGAGTTAATTTACCATATCTAATAAATTTTTCTTGGGAAATTTTATCCAATAAAGCTGGGTGTAACTGAGATTGATTAAGGCCAATAATTTCTTGATAAGGTTTCAGTAATAATCTGGAAGCGGCGGGATTAGCATCAATTATTTTACCCGTTTTTTGGTTAATTAAAAAAATAGCATCTGGAGCTCCTTCAAATAAAGCTCGAAATCGTTCTTCACTCTCGCTAATTTTTTGTTCAGTTTGTTTCTGTTCTGTGATGTCAGTGGATATACCACAAATCGCATAAATTTTGCCTTTAATATCGTACAAAGGAAATTTAATCGAAATGTAAGTAGTAATCCATCATCTTGTGGTACTTGTTCTTCTAACTATTACAGGAAGGCAATTATTGATTTTCACTAACTTTAAAATGCCATTAAGTTAAGGAAACTTCTGTTTGAGTCCAAATTTTCCGCTTTGGAAATGATTAATTTTAAACTTAAAACTGAAGTTTTAAACTCCAACTATTTTTTAGTCAGGCAGTAGAATACCTTTCCAAATTTGCCTTATAATTAAATCAAACCT
Source organism: Thioploca sp. (assembly GCA_030627125.1). Taxonomy (GTDB): domain Bacteria; phylum Pseudomonadota; class Gammaproteobacteria; order Beggiatoales; family Beggiatoaceae; genus DRQV01. The sequence continues at coordinate 1,563 of DAOUSR010000167.1, read as the reverse complement.
TCAAAAGGTTCTATCAATATTTCATCCCCAATTTCCACATTACCGCATTCTCTTGGCAAAACAATAAAGCAATTAGCTTGGCTCATAGAACTTAAAACTCCAGAACCTTGTTTACCAGTGGAACGTACCACTAACTTATTCTGTTCATCGGTTGCCATAATCCCACGCTGAAATTCCACCCGGCCCGGATGTTTTTTCAAAGCAGATAAACAGGTTGCAGGTACTCTAATCGTAGTTAATCTGGTTTGCCCCATCATATAACGTAAAGCTGGTTGGACAAATTGGTAAAATGTAACCATTGCTGATACTGGATTACCAGGTAAGCCAAAAAATGCCGAGTCTTTAAGTTTGCCAAAAGTTAATGGTTTACCAGGCTTCATCGCTACTTTCCAAAAATTTACTTTACCAAGTTTTTGTAAAGTTTCAGTAACATAGTCAGCATCTCCAACCGAAACCCCACCAGAAGTAATAATAACATCACCACAACTTGCTGCTGCCAAGAATGCTGTTTCAACATCTTCTCGTTTATCTAATACTACTCCCATATCAATAATATCTACATCTAAACGTGATAAAACTCCATATAGGCTATAACGATTACTATCATAAATTTGACCTTTCTCAAGAGTCTCACCGACAGCACGTAATTCATCACCAGTAGAAAAAAACACCACTCTTAAACGTCGTTTAACTTTTACTTCTGGAATTCCTAGTGAGGCTAATAAACCAATATCTGCCGGATGTAAATGTTTGCCAGATTTTAATATAGTTTGACCTATTGTTATATCTTCTCCAGTAGGTCGTACATGTTGCCCAACCTGATTACCGGTGTTAATAGTTATAATATTTTCTTGTTTTTCAATATGTTCTTGCATAACTATGGTATCAGTACCATCTGGTATAACTGCACCAGTAAATATTCTAGTACATTGGCCAGCTTGCACGGTACCAGAATATGGTTGCCCAGCAAATGAAGTTCCCACCATAGTTAATTTAGTTTGACCTGCAACTGGTAAATCAGTTCCTTGTACAGCATAACCATCCATTGCTGAGTTAGCATAAGGTGGTACATTTATTCTAGATAGTATATCTTCAGCTAAAACTCGACCTAAAGCACTACGAATTGCTAGTTGCTCATCTCCACTTATGGGTTGCAAATCATGATAAATTCTGGTTAAAGCTTCTTCAACAGTTAAGGATTTAGAATCGTAGTCGTTATCACAGCAAGATATTTGCATAATTTAATTTTGGAAAGTAGGTAAATACTATTAGTTTAATGGAAATTATGTATAATATTATTATAACATAAGGAAGGACAACAAGATTACCGACCAAGTTAATTGAGTAGTAAGTTGCGTTTGATTTCATTCGGTAAGGGTATTTATTGACTGTATGAGCTTATTATTCGTGCCAAATCTCAAGCCATACGTATGAGACAAATTATTGAAGACCTCTTGCTTTAAACCGCCAAAACTACTAAGTAGAATTAGTTATGATTAAGGAGCAAGCTCCCTGGGCTATGAAAAAAGCTCACAGCTTTTATATAATAGATTTTGGATATAA
>DAOUSR010000243.1 GCA_030627125.1 Thioploca sp. | reverse complement strand
GCTGTAAAAGGCCACTATATAGAGAGGAGCGGTATGAAGCGAAAGTTTCACGTACCGTTTTGAAGACGAGTTTGGCAGGGCGACCTGTCAAGCTTAGTTTAACAATAACCAATTAAGCGGTTCTATACCTAGTGAATTGGGAAATATGACTCAGTTGACAGATTTTTATTTAAGTGGCAATCAATTGAACGGTTCTATACCTAGTGAATTAGGCAATTTAAGCCAATTACACAATCTTGGTTTAAGTAATAATCAATTAAGCGGTTCTATACCTAGTGAATTGGGAAATTTAACCCTGTTAACCGGACTATATTTAAGCAACAACCTACTGAACGGTTCTATACCTAGCGAACTAGGAAATTTAACTCAGTTAACCGGACTACATTTGCAAAATAACCAACTGAATGGTTCTATACCTAGTGAATTGGGAAATCTAATTGAATTGACATGGCTCAAGTTGAATAACAACCAACTTAGTGGTGAGATTCCAGCTTCTCTAAGTAATTTAAGTAATTTGTTCAAGAGCAAGAGTAGTGGAGATGCTACAGCTCTTAATATAATTAGCGGGTTGGATATAAGTAACAATCAATTAATCGCTTCTGATATAGAGCTAATTGATTTTCTTAATATTAATAATCCTAATTGGAATCAAGCGAATGCAAGTATCACAGAACCTGTGTCTCCTGATGATGGTACAACAACGCCAGTCGATGATAGTGTATCTACACCTCAAATTGGTTTTAGTGATTGTTCTAGCAATATAATCTTTGGCCTATGTAATAATTATGGAGTGTTAACCGATGTAATTTTTGAGACTTCAGCAAATGTGGCTGGCGGAGAATTAGCTGGTACTATTAATAATAAAGGACTTTTATCTAATTTTACGAATCAACCTAACGCACTAGTAAGTGGCGGTAAACTAACTGGTTACATTGAAAATGAAGGCACATTAGCTAACTTTGAGTTTGTTGGTGCTATGATCACTGGTGGTATTTTATCAGGTACTATTTACAATAATAGTGAAGTGGGTGGCTTTTTTAAAGATGTTCAGTTAGCAGCAGATACTATTATTATTGGTGGTACTTTAATTGGTAATATTCAAGGTGATTGTGAAGCTCCAGCTAAATTAAAAAACATCACTATTAAGTCTGTTAGTAATCTATCATGCGTTATTATAGATAATAGTAACAAAGAAAGTATAAGTTCTAAAATAGGAATTACTTTGGGGCAAGGTGTACAATTTGCTGATTTGACAAACTTAACCGGAACTACCGATGGAGAACTTCCTGTCACTGATGGAGATTCAACCGGAACTATTGCGGAAACGAATCTTCCTTCTCTTAATGGAGCAATAAATATTAATAGTCGAGGTAAAACTGTCAATTCAAACGCACTTTTTGCTTCAGGAATTGCTGTCAATAATGGAAGTTTTGAACGAAATGTGCTATCTATCCTCTCTGATAACATAGATATTCGTGGACGCATAGAGGTTGAATCAGCCCACATTGGGCAAACTATTGATATTGCAGTAGTTGCAGCACAATTATTAGCTAATAATGCACTACATTATTTTATGTTGAATACTAGTGGAGACTTTATACCTTGGGATGAAGATATGGGAAGTTTATTGTCAATTCAAACAGTTGAAGCTTCAGCAACGCCTATAGAAGTACAGATGTACTATGGTCAGTTGAATGATATTGGACCGATTAACTTTTATATTGGATATCGTCTAACAGACGGAACAGTGATATATAGTCCAGAGACCCTCAAAATTACCATTACTGAATAGTATTTAGACCATATAACTCGGCTAAACTTCGCTTTAAAGCTTTAGTCTTATCAACAACCCACACATAAGATGCTATGAGATAACGGCATCTTATGTGTTTTAATGGTAACTACCTACCAATAAATAGGGGTAGGTGTTGAGAATAAATTGCGTAGAGAAAACATTATGACCTTGCTTACGAACAATAACAGCTTGTAGACGTGCGTAGGTATGACTTCATTATGGAGTACGGAACACTAACCAATTTGATGTACTTCCAATTTTGGTTCGGGAATGTCGAATACTTGCCTACTTAATATACTGATTTTAAATATATTTATGTACTTTGAACTACCCATCCTTTTGTAAGAGTGTTGATATCATCTACCCCATCCTGTTCAATTTTATTAGCACAAGATACTGTTGTTCCGTGAATACCATATAATTCCATAAGTTTTTACCTAATAGGATTGATTTATAAAAGAATGACATAAAGCATCCTGATTAAATCAACCATTCGGCTTAATATGCCACGAACAGCTTATTAATAATTATAAACTTTGGTACGTTGGATTATGCTCCGCCTGAGCAACAGGGTGTGGATGGTGAGCCGAGTGCGAAGAGTGATGTGTATGCGTTTGGTAAAACTTTGTATCGTTTGTTGACGGGGGAGAGTCCACAGACATTGCATCAAAGACGTTTGACACAAGCTCCTGAGTTGTTGTGTAATTGTGTGGAGATTGTTCCTGATAAGTGGGTTGATTTGTTGCAAGGATTGGAGAGGTTGTTGTCTCCAGTTTCTGAGCCAGTTAAGCAATCACCTAAACCTGTTGCAAGAATTATTCAGCAGGAAAAGTATCGTTGGGAGTGGTGGAATCAATTGAATTATAGGCATAAAGATGATTATAACTGGATATCAGTTTTTAAAAAAGCTATTAACTTTGAACATAAACCTATGAATGATACTATTTTAGAAAAAATTGTTAATTTGCAAGAGTTGAATTACAATGACAGTGGAATTAGCAATTTGGAACCGTTACTTATGCTGACTAATTTGCGAAAGTTTTATTGTGGTAGCAACAAAATAAGTGATTTAGAACCGCTATATAGCTTGAATAATTGGAATAATTGGGGTCAGAGTAAAATTAATTGATTATCTTGGGCATTGTCTGTTACTTTATTATCCTTTTTTGGTCGCCCGGCTTTCCTTGCTGTTATAGCAAACCTAGTATAAAACGGTTAAAAATACTAAATATTATTTCAATATAAACAGATATTTATCCTATATATTTGTATTCATTTTATGCTCATT
>DAOUSR010000096.1 GCA_030627125.1 Thioploca sp. | reverse complement strand
TGTCAAGATAAATATTTCACTTTATCATTTTAAAATAACTTTTATTAATGTTTATTCACTTTTGTCAGTAAAATGTTTACTATACATAAACCCTCCTACAATCTAATTACTTTTTGTAGGTAGCTTGTCACAAGAAGCATTTACGGAACGGAAATTGTCAGAAAAATCCTTCTTATTAGGACAAGAATTGTGGGTTACGTGGACAGCTTCCAATGGCGATAATTTCGTGGCACCATAGTGTTTTTTAGCAAAATCCGATTTTTTCAACAAGGCTGCTTGGAAATAAAAAGTATCGTTACCGGCTTTAGTCTGTTGAGCAAGTTTGGCTGTTTCCAAGTCTACTTCAATAGTCATTTCAGTTGTAGCTGAATTATTAGCAGTAACTGGCGGAACATTATATGTACCTAAGATTTCAATATCATTTTCATCCAATAATAATTTTACTTTGGATAAAGGAGTTTTGATTTTAGATTTTTTAGATAGACAACGGCTGTAAAGCACTAATAATACTTGTTCTTCTTTACTGGTTGGAATATCTGCCATAGCAAATTGCAAAGTAGCAACTTCTTTTCGGTTAGGTCTAAATGCAAATGATACAATATTACGAGCTCTAGGCCGTGTTTGTTTCACTCTTGGAGTATCACAGGCTTTAACTTTGTTACGTTTATTAGTATCATCCAAAGTAATGGAAGAAATGTTAAATTTTTGATTAGTTTTACCAGCATTTATTGGTGGCCTAACTTGTTTAGTCTCTGCTGCTGGAGGTGTTGTATCAACTTCATCAGGACTAGGTTGCGGCTGACCGCCTCCTAATTTGGTATTGGCTAAAATAGGGCTACTTGCTAATAATAAAGCACAAGCAACAGTTGAATTTTTAACTTTCATTAGTTCTCCGAAATTTATAAAAAAATTATATTAATAAATTGTATTACATAGAAAAATTCTGCAATTTGTAAATAGGGTAAGCATAAAGGATTGTCACACACCAGTTAATAATTACGTTTTGCAGTAGTAAAATACTTAAATTGAAACTTTAATCAGAAGTAGGTAACTTGTGTTCCTGTGATAAATTGAAACTACAATAAATGGTAACTAACCCGCCTTGTATTCCCATAACCGTAAAACTGACTAATTGTAATACTATTGAGTACGCAACAGCAAGGCTTTGGTCAATATTATACAATCCTAATGCCAGAACACAAGCTATTTGATAAACGCCAACATAACCAGGAGCTGAGGGTAAAGATATGCTTAAAAGCAAGAAAACCCCAACAGTTAAACCAGCTTCAAATGGTAAATTCCAACCAAAAGCACTAATAATCTGCCACATCCAAAAATAGTCTAATAAAAAAATGCTGAAGGTAATTAATAGTACAATTATTAGATTGTTAGTGTGGCGAAATGTTTGCACTCCTTCGATACCATGCAATATTAATTCCTGAAATTTTTGCCATTTGCCTTTAACTGATAAACCTTGGATTTTATTATATAAATAATCTGCAAAAGCTATTAACATGGCCAGCCCTATTATAGCTAAGATAAATATTACTACAATACTTTTGCCAACATTAGGATCAATTCTATTACCATGTATCCAAAGAACTAGCATGGTAAAGATTCCTATCACTATCATATCCAAGATACGATCCAACACGGCACTAGAAACTGAACGGCCTAAAGTCAATGGGGTAAAATGATTGATAGCCACTATTTTCAACACTTCGCCAGCCCGTGCTGGGTAAATTATATTGCCTAAATAACCGATATTAGCAGCTTGCCAAAAATGTTTAAACTCAGACAATGGCATACATGCCACTAAGTTCCAACGCAATGATCTTAATACAATAACAATCATTACTACTAATCCAGCTAGAAGCACTTTTGTTATATTGATGGTTTTTATAGCAGTGAAAAAAGTTTGCCAATCTAATTTTGAAAATACAATTACTAATAACACTATACTAAATAGAATGCCAAAAATAATTAAAAGTTTCTTTTTATTCATGTATTTAATAGCTCTGTAGAAATTTTCTGGTTACACTCTTTAAAACAAGCATATGTTACATAATAAATATTATAGAGGATAAGTATACTACTTTTGGTATGATTACTATTTTTTTTATAGTTAAATATATAGCCATTGAACATTAGTTCATAAGGAGTTTCGCAAATATTTCAAGATATTCACGGAACATACCTAATTCTTTAAAAAATTATTCAATTTAACTTAGCGTTAGTGCATGGGAACCAGAAAAGGGCAACCACAAGGGATTGCCCCTACATATTGATTCGTATGGGGAAGTACTTTGTGGTTACCCTAATCAATATTAAAATATTTATACTGAAAAATGAACTACGCTTTCCAGATGATGAGAGGGCTTAGACGGTTGGGATAAAAGTTACGGATGATGTCTTTAATTTTGATTGAGGTATGTTATAATTACATAATAAATTAATAATATTAACGTTTAACAATCAATAGCGAATTTTTAAAAATGAATCATAAACAACCAGCAGATGAAAAAATAGTCTATTGTATACGTGGATGGCAAGATGATTATGACAATGATCAAGGTTTTCTTCAGCCTATTTTCGAAGAAACAGTTGACGGATTAATTCCAGTAAATTCGGAAGATTATAAAGATAAAGGTTTTATCCGTGTTAATTGTGGATATAATACAATTTCTGATAATAAAAAAAGTCAATTTTTTAGAATTGGAATAACTGCTTCAATAAAATGGCTTAAAAAAAGTGAAAATAGTATTAATGAAATTCCTTCTAAATCCCTTTCTAGATATATTGTACGTCATAATAACACCATAGAACCTGCAAAATATTTAGATGTCTGCTTATTAATTGAAGGTTATTATCCCGAACCAGGACGTAGTGGCGGAATGAAATGTTTATCAGATTCTATACCAACAGATGGTTTCTTCATTTCTTGTATCAATCCAGAAGGTAAAAAAGTAATAATAGGTCCTCTTGATGTAAAATCTGAAACAGTTAGTGAACATGGAATTTTTCATTATAAAGCTAGTGATAGACCTTTTAAAGCAACATGGAGCCATAGAACTAAAGATATACCCCATAGTTCACTAATTTTTGATCGAAATTTAATACATGATGATTTAATATTTACCATAAATGGAAACGAGTATCTAGTAAACTGCGATAATTTACCGCATACTTCAGCACAATTAATAGATTTGAGTACTGATGATAATATCGTAAAATGGGCTTCTAAATTATTCAAAAATTCTGATTTAAGTAATCAATTATCAAAATTAAAAGGTCTGTTTGATAAAATTCCAACTGATTTAAATCTTCCTAATGATATTTTTGAATCACGGAAAAAACGCTTACAAGATTTATCTGGCAAATTGTCCCAAATAGAAGGATTTAATCAAATATTAGCAGACTATTTGCGTTTAGATGAGGGACAAGAAGCAATCAGAAGATATGTAGAAACAAATAGTAACAGTTTATTAAAAAAATTTTTTGATAAAGAGCTTAAACTAAAATCACAAGAAGCTGAAGCTGAAGCTGAAAAACAAATTGCTGAAAATGAGCAAAAGTTTCAAGATTTAAGTTTAGAAATAAAGAAATTAGAAAAGACTAAAGATAATTGGAAAAATTCAAAAGAAGGTATTGAACTTGAAGAAATTAGGCAAGAAATTAAATTATTACGTAAAGAAAAAGATATTATCTATGATGTTGATAAGCTCAAAACCCATAAAGAATTCATTAGTGATGAAATTGAGCAACTAAAAACCAAAAAAAGAGAAGCTGATTCTTTTTTAAACATGGTTCAAAACAAAATTGGTGCCTCTCAAGAAGAACAGAAGCTAAAATTAAGTGAACTGAGAATTGGACTTGACGCTATTTCTGGTAATGTAAATCACAATTTAGACCTTAAAACCATCATATCAAACAAACTAAATTTTAAGCATATTGGAGAAAAAAATGATGAAGTAAGGTTGAATGTGATAAAAACTTTAACCAATCATTTGGAAAACAGAGGTCGAGTAGTTAAGCAGGATGATATAGCAATATTATTGACTTGTGTTATGCAAAGTTTAATTGTCACATTAGCTGGTAAGCCCGGTTCTGGAAAATCTTCAACGGTAAATGAATTAGCTCATGTACTTGGTTTAAAAGAAGAAAATAAGTACGTTCATATACAAGTACAAAGAGGTTGGAGTTCAGATAGAGATTTACTAGGTTTTTATAACAAACTTAGCAATTATTATGACCCTGACAATTTTGGTTTATACAAACTGTTAAATGGACTCCAAGAAATTCCATCAAAATATCAATTTTCAATTGTCTTATTGGACGAGGCGAATTTAAGTCCAATTGAACATTATTGGTCTGGTTTTATGGGTTCTTGTGATAATTCTGAAAATTTTTCTTTATCTGGAACTAAACCGGGAGAATCTTTAATATTACCAACAGGATTGCGTTTTATAGCTACTGTAAATTATGATAGAACTACAGAACCATTATCATCTCGTTTTCTTGATAGAAGTCCAGTTATTTATTTGGAGGAAAACTCAATAAGCGGGTTATTAAACCAAAAAGAAGTTACTGATAATGATGGAATGACCTATTATTCATTTGATGATCTTGAATCTATATTTGGAAAAGATTCGTCCGCAGTGTTTACATCAGATGAAGAAAGAATTATGGAAGAAATTTGGGAAAAATATCGCTTTTTAAATATTAACCATAGAAAAATAGAAGCAATCCGTAATTTTACGGCAACATTGCGAAATGTATTAGATGAAAACGAATCAGATATGTTAAAAGCATTTGATTATGCTTTATTAATTTATGTTATTCCTCTTATAAATGGCCAAGGCATAGAATATTCTAACGCAATTAAACAATTTGATGAATATTTGTCACTTAAGGGTATGATTAGATCACAAAATAGGCTAACAACTATAATTGCAAATGGTAAACAATTTGATGCTTATTCCTATTTCTCATGATACATAGTGTTGAACTAATACCAGTTCTTGAAAATCATCAATTAGATGAAGAAAATAACATTTGTTTATGGCCGCCGATAAAAAAAACTATAGAAATTAACCCAAATTTTAATGTAAAAGAATACCTGTTTAGAGTTAAAACTAAAGAAGAATATGAAGAAGTAAAAATTATTAATGGATTGGAAGAATTGCATTTAACACTTTTAACTAAAAATAAACTTTGGGAATATCAAACCGATTTTTTATCCACAAAAAATTTTCTTGGGTTTAATTTGGGAATATATGAACTCCATTTACAGCTTGATTCTGATAAATATTATTCTTTGGCTACATTAAATAATAAACAAGGAATACTTACAGAACAACAACTAAAATACATGTATGAATATGTTGCTGAATCAGAATTTTTTAAACTTTATCTGTCCAATTATTATCGTGCAAATACTTTAGCACAAGAAATTAATACTGCTAATACCCAACATTTTTGGTTAAGTATTGCTTTAGTATATGAATTACATAATGAAATTGACAAATTTATCAGAGGGAAGTTAAATTGTACTAACCGCATAAACAAAAAATCAGTTATACATAAATATCATAGTCAATCGGTAATTGATGAAGAAGATATAAAATGGCTAATAGATCATCCTAATGAATTAAATATGTCTTCATCAGGTAGCCTATTGTTAGGTGGATTACCATATGATATAAATCGAATAAGTCAAACTGTCATGTTTGAAGACTATGATACTTATGAAAATCGGTTGTTGATGTCTTGTTTATATTCAATAAAATCAACTTTATCGTGGTTATGCGAAGAATATGCAAATACCAAACTATTTCCTCATAGTTCGGTAAAAACTCTTATTACAAAAACCAATAAACTTATTTTTCAGTTAAATTCCAAACTTAATTTATTACCTCCTTTTAATACCTTGCCTGAATTTAGTAATAAATATTTAGATGATATACGTTATGTGAATTTATTTAGTCTTATTTCTCGTTGGTATAATAATCTAAATTATGAAAATGAATTGATGAATCCAATTTTAGGTATTACCAAAATTTTTGAACATTATTGCTTTATTAAAATAATAGACTGTTTATCAAAAAATAATTTTGATATAGACGAAATAACTCTGAAAAATCAAGATATTTCAGGAGCAGTAAAACTTACTCGTAATGATGAGTCGATTTATGTTTATTATGAACCATCCATATCAAAAAAATTAAATTCTCCATTAAAAAATTCCAAAGCAGATAATAACAGTTATTTTCCAGATATTGTTATAATTTATGAAAGCTTGAGTGTAAAAAAATATGGTGTAATTGATGCAAAATTCTCCGATATTAAGCAAATACAAAGAAAATTAGGCCATGGAGAGCAGATTTATTATAAATATGGATTGTTTCTACATACCCCTAACAACCAGCCATTAGATTATGTTTTTGCTATGTATCCTGACATAAAAGATAACTGTAGAGTTAATTATGCTAGAGATAATTATTTTATGAATCTAAAACCTTCTTTGGGTTGTATTTCAATTCCTTTTAGTGATAATTCAGCCAATATAATATCGAAATATCTTATGCCTATGATAAGTTAAATTTAGAAAATAAGCTACATTCTATGTTTTGAGTCACTAGATAATTGTTATATGTCAATTAGGGCAACCACAAGGGATTGCCCCTACAAATCATAATGTTACATAGGGATAAATCCTTTATGGTTGCCCTATTTCATGCACGTTATTGAATTCGTTCTGCATCCAATCGATAAGTACTTAACATTAAAAATAATCCAATTAGCAATAAATAAAACACAATATCAGCAGTGCTAAATAAACCCTGCAACAAAGGCTGATAATGACTGGTAATCGACCAATAGCTAAGACTTAAAATATTATCTTGAGCTTCTGTTACATGTCCGCCCCAATCCAACATCCATAATAATAAAAAAGTTCCAAAAGTACTAATAGCCGCCACAGTTGGATGAGAAGTTAAAGTCGATATGTATAATCCTATTGCTATCAAAGTCGCACTGAATAAAAATAGACCTAATAAACCAGCTAATAACTGGCCAAAATCAAGAGTTCCACCCAATAATAATGATAATGGCATCAGCATAATCATGGCTAACATTATTATAAAAAAGCCCATTAAACCGATAAATTTACCTAAAATAATACTTCCCATGGAAATTGGGGCGGATAATAATAAAGGCAAAGTATTGTTACGCCGTTCTTCACTGATAAGACGCATAGTTAATAGAGGGGTTACGAGTAGCAATATGATAGCTGTCCAATCAAATAAAGAAGCCACTACGATTGCAGTTAAACCAGAAGCATTGGGATCGCTAGCTAAATTTGCTTGTATTTCTGGCTGTAAAAACCATTCAACCAGTACCGCAAAAAACCAACCTAAGATTATTTGTATCGCTCCTAAAATGCTCCAAGCTAACGGTGAAATAAATAAACTACGGAATTCTCGTGCTGCAATTACCCACATTAGGCAACCTCCATATTCATTAAGCTATCTTCATTGGCATTAGTTAAATCCACAAATATTTGTTCTAAAGTTCGTTGTTCTGGTATCAATTCATATAATCCCCAACTATTAGTAACTGATTGTTCTACTAAACTTTCTACTGGACTATTTTCAATACTATGCTGGATCCGAATTTTATTGTCTTTAACTATTTCTACTGATTCAACAAATTGTATTTTCTGTATTTTTTTAATATCAGGTGGGTTATGAAATCCTACTTGTAAATGAGTTGATTGCATTTGATTAAGCAGACCGTCAATAGTATCGTTCAAAATTAACTGACCACGATTAATAATTTGGACGTGACTACATACAGCTTGCACTTCTGGTAATATATGGGTAGATAAAATTACACTATGCTCTTCGCCCAATCGACGTATCAAAGCTCGAATTTCCCGAATTTGAATGGGGTCAAGCCCAATAGTAGGTTCATCTAAAATAACTACTTGTGGATTATGGATAATAGCTTGAGCAATTCCAACTCGTTGTTGATAACCTTTAGATAAATTACTAATCAAACGTCTACTAACAGAGTTTAGGCCGCATTGTTCTATCGTATGATTTACCGAATATGCAATAGCAGAATTTGGAATATGATGCAATTTAGCACAAAACAGTAAATATTCATCAACCTGCATTTCTTTATAAACAGGCGGTTGTTCTGGTAAATAACCAATTGCCGTTTTGGCTTGAATTGGATGGTCTAACAAATCATAACCTGCTAGTGAAATTTGTCCGGTTGTTGGAGCAAGAGTACCAGTAATCATTTGCATGGTTGTGGTTTTACCAGCACCATTAGGCCCAAGAAAACCTAGAATTTGCCCACGTTTAACTTCAAAATCTATATTATTAACCGCACAAAAATTGCCATAATTACGTGACAAATTTTTTACTGAAATTAGGGTATCTGAACTCATTATTATTTTTGGCTTCTCGAATATAAGGTTTAGAATCCAAAACTCTGGTAAATTTTAAAGCAAGCTTTGGAATCCGATAATACTGCTTCTAATTTAAAAAATTACATTTTACGTGGTCTATCTGGAAATTTTTCCATAAGTTGAAACTTTAATGCCTGATATTGTTCACGCAGTTTCTTTAATTCTACTTCCAATTGTTCACAAGCAACTGGATTATCATTACACCATTGTTTTTGTTCTTGTATCAGTTTATCCTTATTTTCTTTGCGAAGTTGGTGTTGCCGTTTCTTGAATTCACGGGTTAATTCAGCACATTTGTCAGGATCAAGTTTACATTGTCGCTTCAACTCCCGTCTTTCTTCCATCTGTAAGCGTTTTTTATACCGTCTCTCTTTACACCATTTTGGATCAGCAATACAATGTTGACGAGTAGCTTCTTTTTGATTAGCCCGCATCTGGCATTCTGATTGACTTCTAACACAATCAGGATCAATCATTGCGTCTTTAGCTTCAGCAGTTGTAGAAAGCCAAATTAATGGAAGTAATAATACTATTTTAAAAATTTTCATTTTAAGCCTCAATTAGTTGGTTATCTAAAAAAACTTCATTTAATTTAAACCGCCCTTCTGCAAACCAATGTATAGCTTGCGGATAAATACGGTGTTCTTCATTCAATACTCGTGCCTCCAAAGTTTCTTCATTATCTTCTGGAAAAACTGGAACTTGAGCTTGAATAATTATTGGGCCAGCATCCAATTCCTCTGTAACAAAATGCACACTAGCACCATGTTTATCAACTTTGGATTCTAAAGCTCGTTTATGAGTATGTAAACCTTTAAAAGCTGGCAGTAAAGAAGGATGGATATTAATAATATACCCTTGATAATGATTTACAAATTCTGGACTGAGAATACGCATAAAACCAGCTAACACAACTAATTTAGGTTGATATTTATCAATACAAATTTGCAAAGCTTTATCAAATTCCGCTCGAGTTTTAAAATTGTCCAATACCTCCGTTTTAATATTGGCTTGTTTAGCATAAAGTAATCCACCAGCTTGAGATTTATTACTAATAACTGCACATATATCTACTAATGGGTCTTTGGCATCAATAATAGCTTTTAAATTACTACCTCGTCCAGAAATTAACACGACTATTGGTAATTTTTTCATTGTACTTATTTTAAATAATTCTTGTGAAAAATAGACTTAATTTCTTCCATTTCTAAAAATTGAAATTATCATCTTAAAATAATTAAAGTATTGCTTTTTAAATTATACACTATTACTTATTTTGGGACTATTAAATTTCAATAAGTTAATTTTTCACTTAAAGCTATTTTTTAAAAACTGTCCGAACTATTGATATATAGTTGTATGGAAATTTGCAATCCCATTTAGTATGGCTTAAACTCTAAAAATTCTGGATAATATCTACTTTATATAGAATGGATTGGAAAGGTCAGAACTCTATTAAGTTTCCTAATATGGAAATTTATCTTAATTAATTATATTTACGAGTAATTTTTATGAAAGACAGTACCATAACATTTATTGGTGGCGGCAATATGGCAAGTAGTTTAATTGGTGGTTTGCTTGATACTGGATTTGTTGCTGAAAATTTGCGAGTTGCCGATCCAAGTTCTGAACCACTTGCCAGTCAGTTTGCAGTACAATGTTATACCGATAATGCCCAAGCATTAGATGGTGCGGATATTGTAGTTTTGGCAGTTAAACCCCAAATTTTGGCAGAAGTAGCAAAAGCTATAGTTGTACCACCAACGTCACCACTATTTATTAGTATTGTTGCTGGAATTCGGATTGATGATATAGCACGTTGGTTAGGAATAGAACAGCCGACACCTATTATACGGGTGATGCCTAATACTCCAGCTTTGGTACGCAGTGGTGCATCAGCATTATTTGCTGGTAAACATGTAGATAACGAACAAAAGGAATTAGCCGAAAATATTTTACGAGCAGTTGGTTTAACTCTATGGTTAGAAGATGAAAACCAAATGGATACAGTAACGGCTTTATCAGGAAGTGGGCCAGCTTATACTTTCCTAATGATGGAAGTGTTGGAAAAAGCTGCTATTCGTTTAGGCTTGCCACAAGAAAGTGCTAGGTTATTAACTTTACAAACCGCCTTCGGTTCAGCTAAGATGGCACTAGAAAGTCAAGATGATGCTTCAACTTTGCGGGAACGAGTAACTTCCAAAGGTGGAACTACTGAACAAGCAATTAATATTTTACAAGACGGTGGCTTACAAAATTTATTTGATCAAGCTTTACAAGCAGCCAAAGAACGTTCAATTGCGTTAGCAAAACAATTTGGAGAAAAGTGACGTGATAAATCCGTTTATTCAAGCTTTAATATTTTTAATCAACACTGTATTTGATATTTATATTTTGTTGCTTATGTTACGTTTTTTATTAACGTTAATGCAGGTCGGTTTTCGTAATGACCCGTTATTACAATTATTATTAAAACTGACTAATCCACCTTTGCAATTATTATATAGTTTTATCCCAGGTTGGAAAAATATTGATATTGCTGCCATTGTGTTAATGTTAATGTTAAAAATGTTGGAATGGGATCTGGTTAATCTATTATGGGGAAAATCTATTGGTTGGTTTGGATTATTTATTTTATCGTTCGCAAATATCTTATCGCTAATAATCTATATTTTTATATTTTCGGTGTTAATTCAAGTAATTTTAGAATGGGTGACTCCACGTGATGGTTATAATCCAATCAATAATATTTTGTACTATTTAAATGAACCATTATTACGACCAGTACGAAATTGGATTAAACCAATGCAAGGGCATGGTATTGATTTTGCACCATTAGTTGTCACTATAGGTTTATACCTAACAAATATTTTAATGGTTGGATTTTTGTTGCAACTGGCTTGAATTAATTAAACAGCAATTCCTACATACTGGCATTTTTTCCTCTTACCTTAACATGTTAAATTGGTTGTTTCGAGAATGGAGCGAAGCAGATTTCCAAAAATTCTTACGTTACTTTAAGAAAAATTTTGTAAAATCATATATCATTCACGAAACAACAGTTGACATATTAGACAAAAACCACAAAAATAACGTAAAATACTAAATAATAAGTATATAAAAAAAATTCTAACCATAAAACTTGACAATAAATAATTTATTGGTTAGCATTCTCCCTTACATGATGTCATAGGACATCATTTCAAGCGGTGAAATATCAAGTTTC
>DAOUSR010000207.1 GCA_030627125.1 Thioploca sp. | reverse complement strand
CTGTGGTACCGAATATGTCTTTGAAAGTTAGTTAAGTATAACTTTCAGATAAATATTTTGGCTTAAAGACCTGACAGGTTTTGAAAACCTGTCAGGTCTGCCTGAGAGTTTCGGCAATTATTAAATCCTGAATCCTTACCCAATTTTTGAAAATGTAGCTTGAGTTAGACGCAGTGACCCAACAATTTGAATGTCAATAATATTATAAGTATTTATCAATTATGATAATTAGACATTATTTATCAACTATTTAATAAATATTCTTATCCTCACTTGTTGTTCGGTTACGACCGCGTATAACCCAATCTACTTCATTTTTTCTGTTTTTTAATCGCTGTAAATTGAGCATATCCCATTACTGTTATAATAGGAAATAAACTAGCAAAAGCAATCAAACCGAAGCCATCTATTAACGGACTACGGCCCGGAATTGTCTCAGCTAATCCTAATCCAAGAGCTGCTACCAATGGCACAGTGACGGTGGAAGTCGTTACTCCGCCAGAATCGTAAGCTAGTGGCACAATCATACGGGGAGCAAAGAAGGTTTGCACAACTACCACTATATAACCAACAATTATATAATAGTGTAATGGCGTACCTGTCACAATGCGAAATACTCCTAAGGTGATACCAATTGCTACCCCAATCGCTACTGAAATCCTTAATCCCCAAATGGTAATCGTGCCGCCAGAAACATTATTTGCTTTAATAGCAACCGCAATCAACGCTGGTTCTGCAATGGTGGTAGCGAACCCAATAGCAGCAGCAAATAAATACACCCATTTATAATCGGTCCAGTGCGTTACATAATGTTCAACTTGGCCATAAATAAATTCTGGAGCTGTCAACTGTTGTGCCATCAGTTCTCCCAATGGAAACAGGGCGAGTTTTAATCCTTGTAGGAAAAACGCTAATCCTAAAATTACATAAACCAACCCTACCAAAACTTTTTTAAATTGAGGGATTGGACGGCGGATAATTATAAACTGGAAACCAAAAATGATAATTACAATAGGTAATACATCACGTATAGTTTCTAATAGAATAATAAAGAAATCAATTAAGCCATTCATAGTTAATTTAGTAAAATTCCATAAGCCATAACAAAAATTATTGGAGTGAGCGAAGCAAAGGCAATTAGTCCAAATCCATCAATCATTGGGTTGCGGCCTTTAATACTAGAAGCTAAACCAACTCCTAAAGCAGTCACTAATGGAACTGTGATAGTAGAAGTAGTCACACCGCCTGAATCATAGGCAATACCAATTATCCATTCGGGTGCAAAAGCAGTCATAATCACAACACCAATATAGCCAATTATAATTAGATATTGTAGTGGCCAGCCTTTAATAATCCGTAGAACTCCTATGACTAAAGCTAAACCGACGGAAAATGCTACCGTTAACCGTAAACCGTTAGCATAACTATTTATATCTGTTATTATACCACCAGTAACTGCAACCTCTGCTGCTTCATCTGCTATTGCAATTAAAGCTGGTTCTGCTATTGTAGTACCAAAACCTAAGGCAAAAGCAAATATTAATAACCACCATAAATTACCTTTACGAGCAAAAGCATAAGCCATATTTTCTCCCAATGGAAATAAGCCTATTTTTAATCCATGTATAAATAAAGTTAATCCTAACATCACTAAAAAAATTCCGATTAGAATTTCACCTAAATTTGGAATAGAAAATGAGCGTAAGACAACTAATTGGAAAAATGCAATTACTATGATAATAGGTGCAAGATCACGAGTACTTTCAAGTAATGATAAAAAAATAAATTTCACTTTAGTTAATTAATTTTAGATGTATACTAGAAAAGGGACAAATACAATAGTATTATATCCAGTTCCCTGTTAGGAATAAATAATGAGTAAATCTCCACAACAACTTGGCAAAGGTATGATTTATGTTGCATGGTTGCTCGTATTGGGTTTGTTGTTTATGTTTTTTAACTCTATACTTGAAAAACAACATAATCCTAATCAAAATATAACCTCTACCAGCCATCAAAATGGTACTAACGAAGTAATTTTACAACGTAATCGTTATGGACACTATGTTACTAATGGTAGCATTAATGGTCAACCAGTAGTATTTTTATTAGACACTGGAGCTACCAGAGTTTCGATTCCAGAGCAAGTAGCTAACCGCTTGAATTTGCAAAGGGGAATGCCATTGAAAGCCAATACTGCTAATGGAATAATTACAACTTATAGTGTTACTCTTGATAGTGTAGCAATGGGAGCAATTGAGTTAGAATCAGTAAAGGCTAGTATTAATCCTAAAATGTTGGGCGATGAAATTTTATTAGGTATGACTTTTCTTAAGCATTTAGAATTGATTCAACGTGGAGATACCTTAACTTTAAGGCAATATCCTTAATTATTATAGATAATTTCCGTAGATGAAATTGGTAAATTGTTGCAAGCCATTGGATTTAAATTGGTAAAAAATGTTCCAATAGCTACACAAATTAGTATAATTGAAGTAATAGCTATATAATACTAGGTTAATCAAACCCTATCAAATTTATTGCATTAAGATTCTGGATAATTTATAGCAATTCTTAATTATTAATTCTTAATTCTTAATTCTTAATGAACTTCAATATATTAAGAATTTGGATTGATATAATTTATCCAATTGGGAAATGCTATACACCAAATTAAATTTTGTCCCTTATGGAAATGTTATTCCAGCATAATTTATAATTCAATTATACTTAACCATATAAACTATGGATGATCATAATTATTCCAAAATAAAATTTGGTAACAATTAGTTCATATATTATATAGCCTGATACAAATATTCAATTTAATATAATTAACAATGGATAATTTCTTCGTAGACCTTGCAACAAATGTACAATGTGCTTTAGCAGAAGATATTGGCAGTGGAGATATAAATGTTGAGCTACTTGCTAGAGATATTATTACAGCTCAACTTATCAGTCGGGAATCCGCAATTTTATGTGGAACTGCTTGGTTTGAGAAAACTTTTAAGCAATTAGATGAGACAGTGAAAATCGCTTGGTCAGTTAAAGATGGTGATAATATCAGCCCAAATCAAACTTTATGCACGATTACTGGCACAGCCCAAGCTTTGCTTACTGGAGAACGTACTGCGATAAATTTCTTACAATTATTATCCGGTACTGCGACTGAAACCCAACGTTATGTTAAGGCAATTGCAGGCACTAGTGCTAGAATTTTAGATACTCGTAAAACTATACCGGGTTTACGCCGAGCTCAAAAATATGCGGTATATTGTGGTGGTGGGACGAATCATCGAATGGGATTGTATGATGCTTTTTTATTGAAAGAAAACCATATTTCCGCTGCTGGTTCTATCACTCAAGCTGTTGTTGCCGCTCGTAATTATGCCCATAATTTACCAGTAGAAGTAGAAGTAGAAACTTTAGAGCAAGTTAAAGAGGCTTTGGACGCAAAGGTTGAACGATTATTATTAGATAATTTTAGTTTGGCACAATTATACGCAGCGGTAAATATAGTGCAAGGACGGGTAGAATTAGAAGCATCAGGTGGAATTACATTAGAAAATATTCAGGCTATAGCTAAAACTGGAGTAGATTTTATTTCCATCGGTGCAATAACTAAAAATATCTTAGCAATAGATTTTTCCATGCGGGTAATATAATGACTAAGGCAACTAAAAATCTTTTTTCAAATTCACAGGATTTTGTGTCGTTTGCGGCTGGTCAAGTGATTTTTCAAGAAGGAGACTTAGGTAAAGTCATGTATGCCATTATAGAAGGAGAAGTAGATATACTAGTAGCGGGTAAAATTATTGATACTGTGAAAGCTGGAGATATTTTGGGGGAAATGGCACTAATAGATACTAGCCCTCGTAGTGCCACTGCTATTCCTAAAATCGATTGTAAAGTAGTCCCAATCAGTCGCCGGCATTTCACTTTTTTAATTCAACATACTCCCAATTTTGCCCTCGAAGTCATGAAAATAATGGCTAATAGGTTACGTAATATGAATGCTCAATTAGAATCTAGGATTAAATAATGAAACAAAGGTATAAAATTCAATTTCCACAAGCAGGCGGGCATAAACTCGATCAGGATGAATCTTTTTTTTATCTGACAGAAGGCAGTAATCGCAGAAAAATTCGGTTTCATGATTATAATGAAATATATAAAATCCCCGGTTTGTATGAACAGCTATTTTATGAACGTCTTAAATGTAAATCCCCGGTCAAAGTATCAGAAATACTTAAGTCTAGCGTGTCTCAGTCTCAGATGAACTTTACTGAGCTGCGGGTATTGGATTTGGGAGCTGGTAATGGAATAATGGGCGAAGAATTAAAAAAATATGGGGTTTCACGGCTTGTGGGGGCAGATATAATTTCTGAAGCATATGATGCGGTTGGGCGTGATAGACCTGATGTGTATGATGATTATATAGTAGCAGATTTTTGTAATTTAACTGAAGAACAACGGGAAAATTTGAAATCTTGGTCTTTTGATTGTTTGGTATCTGTTGCTGCCTTGGGGTTTGGAGATATTCCTACTAAAGCATTTACGGAAGCTTTTAATATTATCCAAAGCGAAGGTTGGGTTGCGTTTAATGTGAAAGAAACTTTCCTTGATAGCAGTGATACAACTGGATTTTCTGCAACTATACGAGAATTGATTTTTTCTGAATATCTAGATATATATCATCTTGAACGGTATCGGCATCGGTTTTCCATAGAAGGTGAACCTTTGTATTATTTTGCTATAGCTGGGCGAAAAAATGCTGATATTCCAGCCGATTTTTTAGAGAAGATTAAAATTACAGATTAATATATAGCAATTCTTAATTATGAATGCTTAATGAAATTCGATATAAATATCAAAAATTTGGATTGTTCTAATTCATTCAATCGGGAAATGCTATAGTTGGGTAACCACAAGGGATTATACCCCTACATCATATTGCGTTGTTGGGTAACCACAAGGGATTACCCCTACATCATATTGCGTTGTTGGGTAACCACAAGGGATTACCCCTACATCATATTGCGTTGTTGGGTAACCACAAGG
>DAOUSR010000130.1 GCA_030627125.1 Thioploca sp. | reverse complement strand
GCGAATCGTTCTATGGAATCATCCTTGATTTTAATAGATAAAATAGCTGGAATATGGTTTTCCGGCATACTCTGTAAAGTATCTCTATCTAAATAATATTGATAAATATCCCAAACAATCTGCCGTTTCTGCATAATTTTAGACCAACGTTCTAGTTGTGCTAAACCTACCGCAGCTTGATATTCGCTTAACTTTGCATTACTACCCGATTTAACTATAACTCCATTATCAAAACCGAAATTACTTAATTTTCTAACTTGTTCGATAAATTCAGCAGAATCTGCTACCACCAAACCACCTTCACCAATTCCAAACGCCTTGGTAGCATGAAAGCTAAAGGTTACTATACAATGTTTTCCAATAGGCTGATTGCCAAAAGATGAAGCTGCATCTATTAAAACCTTAATACCAGTATCATGGCTAAATTTATCCCATTCATCAGCTGGTTGGGGATGACCAAAAGTTGTCACTGGTATAATTACATCGTAAGCCACTCTATGAAGCACTTGACGGGCAATAGTTGGTGTGAGTAACCAAGAATTTGGCTCAATATCGGTAAAAATTGGTTGCAAACCAACACTTTTAACTGCTGTGACTGTAGCGGGAAAAGTAAAAGCTGGCAGTAGAACTTTAGAATTAATTGGAATATCAAGAGCAAGCAAAGCTAATTCTAAAGCACTAGTTCCAGAACTTACCGTGGTTAAATTAGAACCCAAAAATTTTGTCAGCTTTTGCTCAAATTCTCGCACTAAAGGCCCAAAATTACTATACCATTTATTATTATCAATCTGTTTTAACCAAGGCAATAATTCTTCTGTAGTAGGTAAATCTGGAACAAGTAGTGGGATCATTTTAGGCTGATTAGTTGTTAACATTTTAACAATTTACATCCTTACAAAATATGGTAATACAATCAAAATAATACCAACAAGTACAAGCATGTATACGTTTGATATAAAATAAGGTAAGACACAAAGAGAGATGCCACTAATGATTGGAACTGTTGCTTTTTGCTTTCTTCCATACGAAAAAAATCCGTAACCAATTGCACCGAATATCATTCCCCAAATAAGTAGTGATGAACTTTCCATTTCAAACCTTAGTAGAAGTCTAACAAGTTTTCAAATTGCAAAAATCTGTCAGACTTAATTATAATTAGTTCTAAATATAGCAATTCTTAATAGTCCTAAATAAAGTAGTGTTAAATCTGCTAAGTTTTTGAAACCTAGCAGGTTTTTTTAAGTAATCACTACTTTATTTAGGACTACCAAAGTATTTATTGGCTATATCTTTTTGTTTGGTTAGATCAATGGTTCGGACAGTTTTATAACTAATTGTTATTAAAGTATTTTTTATTTTCACGGCAAAACTATAAAATGCTTCAATTTCAATGAATTTTTAACTTGAGTCTATTTTTTAAAAACTGTCCGAACTATTGTTAGATAATGCAAATAGCCTAATTTAAAATAAATTAAGTTTACACTATATTGCGGTTGATTTTCTAATTTTACTGTTTCAAGTTGAGCAATAGCTTTCTTATATTCATTTGTATTCTCTAGCTAAGTTGCATATACAAACAAAGTTATTCTGTCTTCAGGCTTAATATTCTTCGATTGTTCAAACAATTCAATGTCACCATCTCTTCAGGGTTATTTTATCGACTTTCATTAAGACATCGGACAGTTTTTGAAAAATAAGCTTAGTTAAAATCACAACTTATTGAAAATAAAATATTTTATTACCATGAAATAAAAAATTACTTTAATAACAGTATGTTATAAAAGCTGTGCGGCACAAGCACAGCGTATTTTCATCCGAACGAACTGTTAGGGGGTACCTTCACCTATTATATATCCGTTATGGTTTGGCTCCTAGCGAACCGTCTAGATAAAGTAAAACAGCTTTCTCTGGATCACTTTCTTTTGTTACTAAACCTTTTATACCTTTCCGTGCGAGGCGCATCACAAGACCCTCACCCATGCTACCAACAATCAATACATCAATGTCATCTAGTGGGTGGGATTCATTCGGAGAACTCTCGTGAAATGCTTGCTCTTTTGGGAGTTCAAGAAGATATTTATCGATTATTTCGTTATTTTCAGCAACGAATACCCAAAACTTCCTGCATCGGCCAGCATGCTCCGTGATGGACTTTCGATTTTGACTTGTTACTGCAATTTTCATTACTACCTCTTGTTTCATTACCTAACATCATTCTTGAGCCACTGATAAGTCGGTTTCCAAGATTTAGTTAGAACTATAATAAATAATTTTAAATTACATTCTATCAATTTTACTTTAAACTATCAAACTGTAGATAAATATCTTGTAGTAAACAGATAGTACAAAATAAGGTAGTCTTAAACAAAAATGATTGATAATGAATCCATGAAAAATTTAGTAAGTTACTTAGCATTAAGGGTCGAGCAGTCTTTTGGATGTTATACCCTTGCTATTAATTTATTTCAGTTTTGATGCCCAAACAGCAAGTCTATGCTTCATGGCAAGCTGAGAAACTTGATCCTGAGGTATAGGCTGAATTATTTTATCGTGTACCAGTAACCGATATATATATTCAATTTTTTCTTTTGAAGAATCCGTGGGTTCAAACTCAACAACTCCTCTTTCTTCGCCATATTTCATTCCCTCGGCGATTGCCTTCTTTACTAATTCTTTTTCGTTCTTTAATTTCTTCATTTTCTTCTCTTTTGTTCTAAATTATTCAATGGGTTTTTTGCTTCGGTACCCTGGCTAAAATTTCCAAATAAACACATAATATTGATTGGGTCAGTTTCATTGCAGCGACCCTACATGGCTTTATTTGAGGCTATCAATATGCTTAATAAACACCTTAGCTTGCCGTTGATAATTATACATTTGCTGTCTCTCAATTGGCAAGGATTGTAAATCCGCTATTTTAAATCCTCTTTCTTGAAACCAATGAGCAGTTTGAGTAGTAAGGACAAAAATCTTCTTAATCTTCAACTGCCGAGCTTTCTGCTCCAAAAAAGTCAACAAAGTTCCAGCTCGATCTGTACCACGATAATGATTATTCACCGCTAAACAAGCCAATTCCGCCACATCCATAAAAGGATATAACGCAGCACAGGCTACCACCATTCCATCTCTTTCCTGTACCGTAAAATACTCAATTTCCATCTCCAATTTTTCCCTAGAACGCCGCACCAAAATCCCAGCTTTTTCTAAGGGCTTAATCAATTCCAAAATACCACCAACATCATCTATAGTTGCTTTCCTAATATTTTCATATGGATTAGTACTGACCAGCGTGCCTATTCCATCTCGAGTGAATAACTCTAGCAACAAAGCCCCTTCAATATGGCGTGATAGCAAATGAACTCTTTCCACTCCATTTTGACAAGCTCGAACCGCATTTTTTAGTTGATTATTATAATTAGGATGATTTTGAGCTTCCAATAATGTTAATTGCCGTAATAGTCGGCCATTACTAGTAAATAACCCTTCGTCCTCAATTAGATATATCAATTTAGTGGTTTTCAAACCAATCGCAATCGCCGCTGCTACCTCTTCAGTCAATAGATTAAAAGTCTCCCCAGTTGGTGAATAACCTAATGGAGAAACCAACACAATACAACCAGAATCAAGCCGTTGAGTAATAGTTGCGACATCAATATACCGAGTCTCTCCAGTATAAAGAAAATCAACGCCATCTCTCACTCCGATAGGGCGAGCAGTTATAAAATTGCCGGATGTAGTGTAAATATTAAAACCAGTTGTTGGAGAATTACTTAATCCCATTGACAATAAGCTTTCTATATCTGCTCGCACCTCTCCACAAGCAGCTTTAACACATTTAAGAGCTATTTCATCCGTGATACGAATATTATTTACATACTTGGATTTTTTGCCATGAACTTGTAAGCCTTGCTCAATTTGCGGCCTAATACCATGAACTAAAACAATCCGTATGCCTAAACTACTTAATAAAGCAATATCATGGATTAAATTGGAGAACTTATGGTCTTGTACCGCTTCACCGCCAAAACAAATTACAAAAGTATGGCCTCGATGGGCATGGATATAAGGCGATGCACTACGAAACCAGTCTATAAATTGTTGCTGCAACATTGGTATTAAGTTGGTTGAAATTTATTGGAATATTTGAACTTTGAGTGTTATTATATAGCAATTCTTAATGAAGAGTTGAGAATAATGTAACAACGAGAGATTACCCCTACAAAATTATTTATAACAAGAGATAAATTAATGAAATTATGGTATTTGCTAATAACATTTGCAATTAGTGTAAATGCTACTGAATCGACTATTATTTATAAATATTATGATACACAGGGAGTGTTACATTTAACTACCAAACCGCCTAAGAATAAGGATAAATTATTATATGCTCGTAGTTATTTGCTGCCTTCTTATGAGCCTATTTTTGTCCAACCTTCTTTTAAGAAATTTAATAATAAATACAGTGAATTAATAGTAAAAGTAGCGAACCAAGCTAAACTATCACCGGCGTTATTACATGCGATAGTGCAAGTTGAGTCAGCTTATAATCCTAAAGCAAAATCTCCCAAAGGAGCAGTAGGATTAATGCAGCTTATGCCGGCAACTGCTAAACGTTATGGTGTGAAAAATCGCACTGATCCAAAGGAAAGCCTTGAAGGTGGAACTCGTTATTTACGTGATTTGCTGACCATGTTTAATGGTAATATTTCTTTAGCATTAGCAGCTTACAATGCTGGAGAGAATGCTGTCAAACGTTATAACAATACTATTCCACCTTATCGGGAAACACGCAATTATGTGAAAAAAATTAATAAGTTATATGCTAAATTTAGTAAATTCTAGACATCTTTTAGATTGCAAAACACAGATCTGCCCGGATAAGTAACATCATTGCCAAGTTCTTCTTCTATCCGCATCAGCCTATTATATTTAGCAACCCGATCCGAACGGGATAATGAACCAGTTTTAATCTGCCCGGCAGAAGTAGCCACCGCAAGATCAGCAATAGTGCTATCTTCTGTTTCACCAGAACGATGTGAAATAACCGAAGTATAACCTGCTCGTTTTGCCATTTCAATAGCGGCTAAAGTTTCCGTTACCGTACCAATTTGATTGAGCTTAATCAGAATTGAATTAGCAATATTTTTATCGATACCTTGTTTTAAAATAGCTGTATTAGTAACAAACAAATCATCTCCTACTAATTGGATTTTTTTGCCTAATTTGTCAGTGAGAATCTTCCATCCATCCCAATCACTTTCATCCATCCCGTCTTCTATGGATATGATTGGATACTTGTCTACCCAAGCGGACAGATAGTCAGTAAATTGGCGGGAATCAAGTTTTTTGCCTTCGGAAGCAATATCATATTTCCCATCTCGGTAAAATTCTGAGCTAGCAGCATCTATACCTAAACAAATATCAGTCCCAGCTTTAAAACCAGCTTGCTCAATCGCTTCCAATATTACTTCTATTGCAGCTTCATTGGAAGATAAATCAGGAGCAAAACCGCCTTCGTCTCCTACAGCTGTATTCATACCTTGTTTTTTCAGGACACTCTTTAACGCATGAAAAATTTCAGCTCCATAACGCACTGCTTCCCGTAATGAAGGAGCTCCAACTGGTATGATCATAAATTCTTGTAAATCAACATTATTATCTGCGTGAACTCCGCCATTGATAATATTCATCATAGGCACTGGCATTTGCATCGCTCCAGCTCCACCGAGATAACGATATAAAGGTTGTTCCAATTGATGAGCCGCCGCTTTAGCCGCCGCCATAGAAACTGCCAACATTGCATTAGCACCTAAACAGCCTTTATTTTCAGTGCCATCTAACGCTATCATCGTATTATCAATTGTAGTTTGAGCAGTTGCTCTTATTCCAACTAGTGCATCATTTATTTCGTTATTAATATGCTCAACCGCTTTTAATACTCCTTTGCCAAGATAACGACTGTTGTCACCATCACGCAACTCTAATGCTTCTCTGGAACCAGTGGAAGCCCCAGATGGTACAGCTGCACGTCCCACTATATCATAAGTAGTAATCACTTCTGCTTCAACAGTAGGATTACCACGAGAATCAAGAATTTCACGAGCACGTACTTTAACAATATCTGACATTTTCATTTCCTAATCATATTATTATAGCCTCTCAAATCTCTATTCAACATTTTCACGATAATTTATTAAACCAATTTTTGGTACAGAAATTATCATATGAAAACTGTTAAATTATGTAGATTATCAATGGGTTTTTGCGAAATTTATCTGAAAAACTATAAGGAGGTTTGTTTTATAAAATTATACTATTATAATACCACAGTATGATATGATCAGACCTTTACAATTAAGGAGGTTTGTATGCAACGTTATATATACATTGTATTATTATTTTTTATAAGCTCTAATATTATAGCCCAGGAGCATCATTATTGGACTAACCAGTTCGGCTCTCGTTCTGCATTGATGGGTGGTGCTGTAGTAGGAGGAGTTAGAGATACCAGCGCAGGTTTTTATAATCCTGGAGCATTAGGTTTTGTCAAGAAATCTAGCTTTTCGGTTAGTGCTAATGGTTATCAGATGGAGTTTGTGTCGGTTGATAACGGAGCTGGAACTGAAGAACCTAGAGAACTTGAATCGCAGGAACTTAATATTGTTCCATTGCTAATTTCTGGTACAGTTTCCTTAGGAAATAATACCTTTGGTTATTCATTGATCGGCAAAAACCAATCATCCATAAAATTATCTGGTAGACGAGCTGAACTTACGGACTTACTTACTAGCGATAGCAATTATGTTTTTCCATATGAAGAAGAAGAGGATTTCAGTGGAATTGCATTTGATGGAGTTGAAGATTATAGAGGCCAGTTTTCTTATAACAGCAAAGTCAGTGAAATATTAGGCGGTTTAAGTTGGTCAACTAATATTTATCCGAATTTTTCTTTTGGTGTCAGTGGTTTCCTAGCTTTAAGAAGTCAGCGTTATAATACTTCCAGTGTGGCTAGAACTACCAATGAATATTCTGCTTTTATTGCTAGTGAAGATCAATTTTCTGATGCTGATTTTTATAATCTGAGAACATTTTTAAAATTTGGTGTGGCAGCTGATTTTGACGAACTTAAATTAGGTCTTACTCTAACTACTCCAAGTGTTAGCTTATATGGCAAAGGTTCTGTTGGTGCTGGTTCGGTTAAATTTAAGGAAGATGAACCACTTGGAACTTTAGAAGATGATCGACAAAATGATTTAGATGCAACTTATAAAACCCCAATGTCCTTAGCTTTAGGTTTGGAATATATGATTACCGGCCAAACCATAATTGCAACAACTATTGAATGGTTTGCAGAACAGAGCAATTATGAAGTTATCACTCCGACATCAAGAAATTTTAGAGTTGGAACATCTTTAGGATATGAAGATAGTAAGGAAGTTCTTACCATAAAAGACGGTGCTGCAAGTGTAGTTAATTTTGCGATTGCCATTGAACAAGCTTTATCTAGTACGATGACCGGTTATTTAAGTTTTCGGACTGATTTTGAAACTTTTCAAGGTTATGAAGGCCAGTTAGAACCTTTAGGTATTAATAATTGGGATATTTATCATACAACTATTGGTATAATTCGCCAGAAAAAAGACTCAAAATCTGCTATTGGATTAGTTTATAGTACTGGTCATCAGAGTGATTTTACCCAGATGGCTAATCTTAACTCATCTGAACGTAAAGATGATGATTTTATGTTAGCTAGTGAAAATCAAACTTCCGCTGATTATAGTGCGTTAAGCCTTATTATTGGCTACACTTACTTTTTTAAATAGGCTTCTAAACTTTATTAAGCTTGATAAATTTTACTAGATTAAAATATTGCTTTTTATCAATACTTTCTCCAATTTATTGGTTGTATCGAGAATGAAACGAAGAGTATTTCCCGAAATAACAAATTCTGACTTTGGAGAAGGTATTATATAATAAATTATTAGATTGAAGATAAAGCCCATAGCTCTTGTCAATTTAAGGTGTAACTCTGTTTAGGAAAGATGTCTAATATATCTCGCTTATCTGATTATTACCCACAACAGCTTTTACAAAATACACAGGTTGCTATTGTGAAATGCTGTCCTATCCCGCCTTTTGCTAAATTGGGTATTCATGTCTGCAATATAAAGATATGTATATCGTAAAAGTCCTTTGGAAGAAATGGCTTGGCGTTTACAACATTCTTTTGAGTATAATTCAATACCATCACTTCATCTTTGCACGAAGCATTTAGAATACTAGGTTTAAAAAGCGTTCATTTTGAGGATGATGAAGGAAATAATATCTTCAAAGGATTGGAAGAGTATGATGCGTTTTCAGATTGGGATAGAGCTCCATATACTGTATCATAGCAAATATTATGAACAGCTACCACCATAGCGTTTCTCAATTGGATGCGTTATATTAATGCAAGTTAAGAACTTGATATTTAGTTAGTCGGTTGTTTTCTATCATAATAGCCATGTATTTAATCCCATGTTTTCGTAACTGCTTTATAACTCGGCAAGCTTCAGTATGAACAAGGTTAACATATTGGCAGAGATATTAAAACTTAATACTAGGGCAGAGCTATTGGTATTAGGAAATTTGAAAGTAATCTAGTATAATATTAAATTGTTCAAAATAGTTAAATTTAGGAGAAAAATAATTGGCTAAAATCATTCTGTGTACTCATAATAGTGGAGGAGTTGGTAAAACTACTTTGGCTATACATATTACTGGTATATTAACTTCTCGACGTGGTAAAACGTTACTAATAGATTGTGATGATCAAGCAGATTCATGGCAATTTTATAATGGTACAAAACCAACTAAAGATAGTGAATTTAATACTATTATTGAAAATAAACTAGATATTCTTGAAAATAAAAATCGAGATAAAATTACTAAGAGAAATGTTGATCTAGATGAATATAAAAATATTGTTATTGATATTAACAGTCCATTAGTTAATACAGTTATCACAATGGTAGATAATAAACCTGATTTCGTGTTTATACCAGTAAATTTTTCTAGGAAATGCCAAGCATTAAAGAATTTATCTAGTCCATTAGATGTCGTCGTAGAACTTGGAAAAACGTATGCTTATTCCCCACAAATCATTATTGTTCCTCTCGGTATAAAACGAGAAGATGTATTGGATAAAATTAATACAATTGCAGAAATGCCCCATTATAAAGTTGCTCAAGAAATGAGACGTGTCACGGCTGCTAT
>DAOUSR010000117.1 GCA_030627125.1 Thioploca sp. | reverse complement strand
CGGGCATAACTCTTATGTTAAGTTGCACTAGACAAGAAAGTGTCCGCTTCAACGCTATCCTGAGTGTAATCCGACCATAGCGACTTGGAGAAGTGTAGAGCGTTTCATCAGGATAACCCTTTAAAATCATCGGGGCGTCTTTTTGCCTCTGCTGGATTTTCTGGTTTCAGCAGTCCAGAATTTATGTGATAAAGCTTTTTCTGCATTTTCTTTAGCATGATCGTCATATGCATCACAACTTGCAACATATGACATAAATTTTCGGCAGGCATTCTTTTTTCCACCACGAATTAATGAAAAACGTTCATGAAAATAATGAACAAGTTCTGAATCTGAACTGTCATCTGGTATCATTGTAGACAATATCTGCCATGAGCTAGAGCGAATAAATGCTTCATCAAAAGATAATGGCTTTTCTACAATCGCAGTCATGTATGCAGGCAAATAGAATTCAATTCCTGAGCTGTCCAAATAACAAAGAGCCATCATGCATTCTAGCAAATCTTTTTCAGGTACATCCCACCACTCACCAAAATAATCTTCTTTAGCCGTGATATCATTTAATACAGTCTCATCATCGATCCAGTCATCCATTGCTACAGCAGCATGCAATCCACAATGAGATGGGAATTTAACAGTTCCAAATTCATCTCGAATCATTTTAATGAGTTTTGTTTTGTCGTGCATATTTTTAAGCTAATGTATTATGTTAAGCGGCACTAGACAAGAAAGTGGCCGCTTCAACGACTAGTTATCCTGAGTGTAATCCGACCATAGCGACTTGGAGAGGCGTAGGTGGAACGTCTCAGCAGGATAACACAATTCTTGAGCCACCGATAGAAGGTCGGTCTCCAAGATTAAGAGTAAGGTGCTAATTTGTTTATATCATTCAATTCTTTACAATGCTTCGTGTTCTATTAACATCATTTCACCTATGCTGTTGTATATTTTTCCATGCCATTGCTCTTCTCTTTTTAGGGTTTTTCTATTATACTTGATTTCTTTACTTTTTGTTTCGTGCAAAGGTCTAATTATTTAATATTAATTTTACTTCATTTTAATGGATAATCTAATGCAAAAATTTCTCATAATTTTAATATTATTATGTAATAGTGCGTGGGCTATAGATAATTTTCCGCCACCATTTACTGCTAAATATTCACTGTATGCTAGTGGAATTCCAGTTGGTAAAGGTACTCGCACTTTAATTTCTCATGGAAACAGTAAATTCGAGTTTAAAAGCATAGGTGAAACCACTGGTTTAATCTCTTTTTTTAAAAAAATTCGGATTGAAGAACGTAGTACTTTTATTAAAACAGCAGGAAATATCCGTCCACTGGAATATTTTTATAACCAAACTGGTAAAAAATCTCGGTCAAAATTGATTGTGTTTGATTGGTTGCAAAAAATTGCTACTAGTCATTTTAAAGATAAGATAGAAAAAATACCTTTGGAAGAAAATACTTTAGATGGATTATTGTATCAAGTAGTGTTAATGCAAGAATTACAACAAGGTAAACGTAATTTAAAATATAAAGTTGCTAATAAAAATAAAATAAGTATTTATACACCAAAATTCCTTGGTAAAGAATCTGTTGACACAGGTATTGGTACATTAGAAACCTTGAAATATGAACGAGCTTCAAGTAATCGAAGCACCATTTTATGGTGTGCTAAAAAATTACACTATTTACCAGTACAAGTTCAACACATTGAAAAAGATGGAGATGTATTTAATATGTTATTACAATCGGTAACAGGTTTATAATGAGAGCTATGATTCTTGCAGCTGGACGTGGTGAAAGAATGCGTCCTTTGACAGATAAAACTCCTAAGCCTCTATTAAAAATAAAAGGCAAGTGTTTAATTGAATATAATATTGCCAATTTAGTTAAAAATGGGTTCAAGGAAATAGTAATCAATCATGCGTATCTAGGTGAACAAATTGAACAAACTTTAGGTAATGGCGAACGTTATGGAGCAGAAATATCCTATTCGTCAGAATATACTGCATTAGAAACTGGAGGTGGAATTTTTAAGGCTTTACCATTGCTTGGAACTTCCCCTTTTTTGGTTGTAAATAGTGATATTTGGTGTGATTATCCATTTGTTAATTTAGCTCATCCACCAACTAAACTTGCTCATTTGATTTTAGTTGATAATCCTGCCCATAATCCTCATGGTGATTTTCACTTAAAACAGCAACAAGTTTATCAAACTGGTAATCCTTGTTTAACTTTTAGCGGAATTGGTATTTATCATCCTAATTTATTTAATAATTGTTCTGCTGGACGATTTTCTCTAGTTCCATTATTAATTAAAGCTATGCAGGCTGGTAAAGTTAGTGGTGAACATTATCAGGGACAATGGATGGATATTGGAACTCCAGCACGTTTCCAGCAATTGGAACTTGAGACTTTAGTATTGATATAACTCATTCAATTGGGAAATACTATAACAAATCTTTTAAGTGTTTAGCTTGACAAGTAACAGAGTATCTACATAATAGGTTTATAAAGGTAATCCCTTGTGGTTACCCTAAACCTCCTATAGGTAAAAAAATAGTAAAAGTAGTTTTACCTGATTGGCTTACCATTTCAATTTTACCATCATGTTTATCAATAATTTTTTTCACAATATCTAAACCCAAACCACTACCTTCCCCAATCGGTTTAGTGGTAAAAAATGGTTCAAAAATTTTGGGTTGAATGTCGGCAGAAATACCAGTACCATTATCTGTAATACTAATTATAACTTGCTCAACTTGGTTAACTAAATCAATTTGTAATATACCTTTATTATCCATTGCCTGCAACGCATTATGAATCAAATTTGTCCATACCTGATTAATTTCATCTGGATAACATGATACCAATGGTAAATTAGCATAATTCTTAATTACTTCTACTCCGTGTTTTAGTTGACTGTGATACAGAGTTAAAACTGTTTCAATACTTTCATCAAGCCTAGTGGCTATTTTTTTGCCAGATTGATCATAATGAGCAAAACTTTTCAGAGCAAAAATAACTTTCCCAGCTCGTTGCACTGCTATAGTAATAATTTGAGTACTTTTTTGTAAACTTGATAATTTATAAGCAATGTTCAATATTGTCTGACTTTGGG
The DNA here is from genome assembly GCA_030627125.1 of Thioploca sp. GTDB lineage: Bacteria > Pseudomonadota > Gammaproteobacteria > Beggiatoales > Beggiatoaceae > DRQV01. The sequence continues at coordinate 7,209 of DAOUSR010000117.1, read as the reverse complement.
AATTTTTTAATAATGGTAAAAATTGAGTAATATCATCTTGATAAATACCAATATCCACTAAAGTATCTGCTATCATTTCTGCATTATCAATATTTTGTTTGGTAAGTTGCTGAATTAAAGAACGTCGATATTTACGTTTTTCTCTGGAAGATGGGACTTGTTGACTAACATTTTGTAATAGCATGAAAAAATCTTTTTGTAATTCTGGAGACAATAACTGAAAAAAATCTGGTAATTGAATTAAATTGTGAGTTAAAAAATTAGTGATATTTTCCACTGAAGAGCGAATTGCACCTAATGGAGTATTTACCTCATGAGCAACTCCAGACACTAATTGCCCAACTGCCGCAAGTTTTTCTGAATGGATTAATTCGCGTTGGGTTGATTTTAAATGTTCGATGGCTTGTGATAATTCATGAGTACGTTCGGCAACTCTAAGCTCAAGACTTTTATTATAAACGGCTAATTGCTCATATCTTTGTTGTTCTAATCGTTGAATTTCATTAGTAGCTTGTCGTAATTTTAACGTTGCCTTATCAATGGCTATATTTAATCTTATAGGGGCATTAACCACAGTAAATACTAAAATTCCAGTCATCAAAGCCAACATAATACCAACTACCCATAACCATTTTGAAATTGGAGCAGTATTAGGCCAACCATTTTCTGGAACTGCTGCTAATCTCCATGAGCCATTGGGTAAAGAAACTGTCATGATAACTGGGTTTTGCTGAAAAACTTCAGAATTACCAAAGAAAAATTCACCTATCAATCCTTGTCCATCTTTACCACGCATAGCGTATTGCAATCCATTTTGTGGATTTAGCAAACCAGCATCTGCAAATAAACTTTCTTGATCAATTAATAACATTCCTAATCCCCAATAATACGGTTTATTTGCTGGATCCGAAGAATTGACAAATATGGGAGGAGTGCTAATAAAAACCGTTTCTTTGTTGGATAATGTTATTGGGCCAGCTACCACAGTTTCACCAGTTTCAATAGTACGATGAATTGCACTACTTAAACCAGGAATTGTGATCAAATCGGTTCCTAATATTACATCTTCATCACCCAATGGGTAAATATGGCTAATAATCGAACCACGAGCTAAATTTAAACTTCTAATTCCGATTTGATGTTTTAATGCAACTTTTGCAAGCTGAGTAAATTCTTGTTGGGTAATATCTGGATTAATAGAAATATTAGCAATTAAACCTCGCATTAGAAATAAACGGGAATTTAGAGATGCTTCCAAATTAGCTCGAATCGCACTAAGTTTATTAATAACCCCAGCTCGAGTTTGTTGTTCAAAGCGTTGTTTCTCTGAATGTTCAAAAGCCCAAGTTGTCATGATAACTATAAACATAGTTAAAAGTGCGATATAAAAAGGACGACTATTAAAAATATTAGTAAAATTTATTTTCATTATTTGTTTACTGAAGTATGGGGTATAAACTTTAACTTAAGACTCCTAATCAAACTATATGATATAATATCAAGCTTATATAACTTACTGCCTTATAAATTATGATTTCCAATAATATGACCCCCGGTGAACGCCACGCAACTATCGCATTAGCCAGCATTATGTCCGTGAGGATGCTAGGATTATTCATGATTTTGCCAGTATTCGCTCTATATGCTCAAGAACTCCCAGATTCAACTCCAACTTTAGTAGGTTTAGGCATTGGTATTTATGGTTTAACTCAAGCAATTTTCCAAATTCCGTTTGGCATGTTATCTGACCGTTTTGGTCGTAAACCAATTATTTATACTGGGCTAATAATATTTGCCATTGGTAGCGTAATAGCAGCTTTATCCACTTCAATGGGTGGAATTATTATTGGACGAGCTATACAAGGTTGTGGGGCAATTGCTGCTGCATTATTGGCCTTAACTGCTGATTTAACTCGTGAGGAGCATCGTACTAAAGCAATGGCTGTAATGGGCATGAGTATTGGTAGTTCATTTTTATTAGCATTGATAGTTGGGCCGATATTTTACCATTGGATTAGTTTACCCGGTATTTTTTGGTTAACAGCAATGTTAGCACTAGTTGGTGTTGCAATTCTATATTTAATGGTACCACAACCGTTAATTAGCAGTCTTCACCGTGATACTGAACCAGTACCTACCCAGTTTAAACGAGTGTTACAAGATACCCAACTATTACGTTTAGATATCGGTATTTTACTGTTACATTTAGTACTCACTTCATTATTTGTGGTATTACCTATTGCATTAAAAACTGAAATCAGCGTTGATAAGCATTGGCTAATTTATGTTTCGGTGCTTATAGCCTCAGTTATTGTCATGATACCTTTTATTATTTTGGCAGAAAAATATCGTAAAGTTAAGTCTGTATTTGTTGGAGCAATTGGTATTTTGGTTTTATCTGAACTTGGTTTTAGCTATTTACATCATAGTTTAATCGGAATTATTCTGATGTTATTTTTATTTTTTACTGCTGTTAATTTATTAGAAGCCAGCCTACCTTCTTTAGTTAGTAAAATTGCCCCAGCAGATAGTAAAGGTACTGCAATGGGTGTTTACTCCAGTTCTCAATTTTTTGGAGCTTTCATTGGTGGAGTAAGCGGTGGTTGGTTACATCAACATTATGGAATTAGTGCAGTATTTGCTTTTGGTGCTAGTTTGACCTTTATTTGGTTTTTATTAGCAATGACAATGCAAAAACCATCCCATTTGAGCAGTCACTTACTGAACATTGGGCAAATTGATATGCAACAAGCAAGTAAGTTGAATCAATGTTTAATGCAGGTTCCGGGGGTGGCAGAGGTTGTGGTGATTATTGAAGATGAGGTAGCTTATTTGAAAGTGGATCGTAAATTATTGGATATTGATGCGCTGGATAAGTGCTATGGGAATGGAGTATAAGATTGAATCATGTTAATTGAAATATAAGACGAATATGGGTGTGGACTATTTGAAAAATTAACAAAGTGTTAAATATAAATTAGTTATTACTATTCTTGTGTAACTATATTGATATTTAAATATTTTCTAACCCAATAGAGTTCAAGCTGGACATTCCAAAATAAATCTTGGATTCCCACATTGAAAATAATTTCAAATCTAAAAACTTGAACTCCAACTGGTAAAAAATTAACTACAGCCTTTTGGTCTAGGCAGTCCGGCTATTTTATTAGCTGATTTTACTAAACCATAAGGAAATAAAGCGTATATATATTTACTACTACTTCTATCAACCCCAAATTTCTCCTTCATAATTTTAGAAAATTTTCTAGGTTCTGCGACTGTACTATTATTTAAAAAATACTCTCTAGCAGTATTTATAATATCCCAGTGTTCATCAGATAATTCTACTTTTTCATTTATAGCAATGCCACAAGCTAATTCTTCACTCCACTCATTAAGATTTTCTAACCAACCAGCTTCACTCAAAGCAATAATTTTACCATCTATTTCCAATTGCATAACTTACCTCAAAAATGATTTATATCAATATTATATGATTGTAAAGTCGAAAAAATCAAGTTTTTTTTTAAATTTATATTAATTAATTAGTTAAGGTATTTAAAATTTGTATAAATAAATATAATTGATATTATAAAAATAATATTTATTTAGAATCATTGTGTTATTATAAACAAATTATATATATGATTATGTAATTTATTGATTTTTTTTCATGATTTTAAACTTGATTAATTCAATACTCTGACTCCGATATTACGCTAATTTAAAATTTACTATACAAATTAATATTGGAATATACTAGAATATTAATCTAACATGATTTAATTTTTCACAGGAGTTTTTAATGACAAACAAATATATCTATTCCTATAAAGAAGGAGATGGGAAAAACAAGCTGTTATTGGGTGGTAAAGGGGCAAATTTATGCGAAATGACTCAAATTGGACTCAATGTTCCGCCTGGTTTTGTAATCACCACTGAGGCATGTTTACAGTATCTTGATCAAAATACTTTACCAGTCGGAGTAATGGATGAAGTAAAGCGGCAGATGTTATTGGTTGAAATTGCTAATAAGAAGAAATTTGGAGATTCTGATAATCCATTATTAGTTTCAGTACGGTCTGGTTCTGCTATGTCGATGCCAGGAATGATGGATACTATTTTGAACTTAGGCTTGAATTCTAAAACCTTAAGCGGCCTAATCAAACAAACTAACGATGAACGTTTTGCCTACGATGCTTATCGGCGTTTTATTCAACTATTTGGTAAAGTTGCGTTAAACATTGCGGATGAACATTTTGACGAACATTTTGACGCTATTAAGAGAAATTCTGGTGCTAAATCTGATGTTGATTTAGGAATAGCAGAACTTAAAGAAATCAGTGATTTATTCCTTCGAGTTGTCCATGAACAAACTGGTAAAGCATTCCCAGAAGATGTGTATGAACAGTTGGAAATTGCGATTAAAGCTGTGTTTGGTTCTTGGTCTGGCAAGCGGGCAGTAGATTACCGCCGAGAATTTAATATTACTAAAGATGTTGCTAACGGTACAGCAGTCAATGTAGTAGCAATGGTATTTGGTAATATGGGTAATGACTGTGCTACTGGAGTTGGCTTTACTCGTAATCCCGGTACTGGCGAAAATGAGATGTATGGTGAATATCTCGTTAATGCTCAAGGTGAAGACGTAGTGGCTGGTATTCGTACTCCAAAGCCAGTGCAGGAAATGCAGCAAGAAATGCCTAGGCTATATAAAGAGTTAGTAGAGTTACGGAATAAGTTAGAAACTCATTACCATGAAGTGCAAGATTATGAATATACCATTGAAAAAGGCATTTTATACTGTTTGCAAACTCGTAACGGTAAAATGAATGCAGTAGGAATGGTGCGTACTTCAATAGAAATGGTTAATGAAGGTTTGATTGATAAAAACCAAGCTTTGTTGCGAGTCAATCCAGATGATTTAGAGCAATTATTACATCCACGTTTAGACCCCAATAATAGAGCGGTACCTTTAGCTCAAGGTTTATCTGCTTCACCAGGAGCAGCTTGTGGTAAATGTATATTTGATGCTGATAAAGCTGAATTATTGGGACAAGCCGGGGAAAAAGTAATTCTGGTACGAGAAGAAACCAAACCAGAAGATATTCATGGATTTTTCAAGTCGCAAGGTATTTTAACTAGTCGTGGTGGCAAAACTTCTCATGCTGCTGTAGTGGCAAGAGGTATGGGTAAAGCTTGTGTAGCAGGTGCGGAGGGTATCAATGTTGATACTAAGGAACGCCGGGCCATAATTGGGAAACAGGTATTAGCAGAAGGTGATATTATCACTATTGATGGTAGCACTGGTAATGTTTATTTAGGTGAACTTACTACCATAGAACCAGAATTTTCCGAAGAATTAAAAGTTTTGTTAAGTTGGGCTGATGAAGTATCTCGTTTAAAAGTTATGGCTAATGCTGATACTCCAGAAGCAGCGGAAAAAGCTATCGAATATGGTGCAATGGGCATTGGTTTATGTAGGACTGAACGGATGTTTAATGACGTTGACCGTCTGCCAATCGTAGTAGAAATGATTCTAGCAAACAATAAAGAAGCTCGGGAAATAGCCTTAAATAAATTATTGCCAATCCAACGTAGAGATTTTAAATCCGTATTTACCACTATGGCTCCACGTCCGGTTACCGTGCGTTTATTAGACCCACCGTTGCATGAATTTCTGCCTACCGAAACGCAATTGACCGATGAGTTGGAAAATTTAAAACAATTACGTGGTACGGTGAAAGGAGTTGCGAACTTATTAAATGCCATTCGTTTGAATCAGAACAATCCAGCTGATTTACCTACTCCATTGCCATCACCATTTGATGAAATGGGTGAAGATATGGTGAATGAAGTTATCGCCAAAAAAGAGAGAATGCTGCAAAAAGTTCGAGAACTTTATGAAGTTAATCCAATGCTTGGTCATCGTGGAGTTCGGTTGGGCATTACTTATCCAGAAATTTACACTATGCAAATTCGGGCAGTGTTGGAAGCAACAGCCGAATGTATGAAAGAAGGCATACCAGTGCATCCGGAAATTATGATTCCACAGGTTGTTACTTCTGAAGAGTTAAAGCGGGTAAAAAAGATAGTTGAAATTACCAAACAGGAAGTTGAAAATGAATATGGAATCGAACTTAAATTTGAATTCGGTACTATGATCGAGGTAGTTCGGGCTTGCATGAGAGCTACTCAACTAGCTAAAGTAGCTGAATTTTTCTCGTTTGGAACTAATGATTTATCCCAAGCCACCTTTTCTTTCTCCCGGGAAGATGCTGAGAACAAATTTTTACCTTTATACAATGAATCTGGTATTTTACAAGATAATCCATTTGAAGTTTTGGATGTGGAAGGTGTCGGCCAATTGATGAAGATGACTGTAGAATGGGGTCGGCAGAGTCGCCCAGGATTACGAGTTGGTATTTGTGGTGAACAAGGCGGTCATCCGGGTTCAATTCATTTTTGCCATCATATTGGTTTGGATTATGTTTCTTGTTCCTCGCCACGAGTTCCTATTGCTCGATTAGCTGCTGCTCAGGCTAAGTTGTTAGAAGCTAGTTATGTAGCCAAGTAGTTCAAAAAAATGCACTTCAAACCTGTTAGGTCTCCAATACTTGACAGGTTTTTTTTGAATAATACTAATTATTTCTATGAGCTTTTATTTTGAAATAATTTATTACAACAAATAGATAAAAATAAATGGCATATAATAGCTAATAGGATGTATAAGCATACCGTCATACATCGATAAAAGAACGAAATAAACGCATTCTCCTATTTACCCTCCTTAACTTAAGGAAACAAGAAAAAACTTATATTAATATGAAAATAGGCAAAGATTTATCTGGTTATTATAAAATACATGCAAAGATTTATGATTTAACGAGATGGAGCTTTTTATTTGGTCGAGAAAATATAATAAAACATCTCCCAGACAAGCAATACCTGCGTATTTTAGAAGTAGGTTGTGGAACTGGTTTTTCATTGTTGAAACTTTGGACTAAGTTTCAACAAACCAAAAATATACAAGGATTAGATGCTTCGGAAGATATGCTTAATGAAGCACGCAAAAAAATTGCTAAATTGGGAAGGGGTGTTGATTATTGACGATGTGATAAAGATATGTAATAATATTACCGAAATAAATTAAGGATTGAAAAACTAATGGCAACAATAATATGAAAAGTCGGTAAAAATATAACATTG
>DAOUSR010000114.1 GCA_030627125.1 Thioploca sp. | reverse complement strand
GCATGAAATAGTGCTTTTTCTAGTTCCCGCTCGCCTGAGTTAATGGCAATTGTCCTTACATAATAATTTGTAGGGGGTAATCCCTTGTGGTTACCCTAACCATTAAATTGTAGGGGTAATATTCTTTCGCTCAAGCTTTACTTGTGTTGGATTTTATACCTGCACAATACTTTGTTTAGGGCTATTGAAATTTTAACATCCCCAATAGCATAATTTGATAAAAATGTCACAAGAATTAACTATCCACTTGGACGAAGTGATAGCAACAACGTTAGATAACGTATCTCGCCGAAAAATCTTAAACTATGAAAATATCTGAAGATAAAATTGTAAAAACATGTCCTGAAAGTGAAATTTATCAAGAATTGTTAGAGTTAGATGATAAATATATACTTGAACTAGGTTGTGGTGCTGCTGAACTCACTCGTACAATAGCTACAGAAGGACGCAACCGACAAATTATGGCTACAGAAGTTGATGTAATTCAACATAATAAAAATATATTGTTACCTGAATTGAATAATGTTACTTTTCAACTAGCTGGAGCCGAAGCAATCCCAGTTTCAGATAATACTTTTGATGTGGTTTTTATGTTTAAATCATTACATCATGTTCCAGTTAAATTGATGAGACAAGCTCTAACAGAAGTGCAACGAGTTTTAAAACCTAATGGTATCGCATATATTTCTGAACCAATATTTGCTGGCAATTTTAATAATGTATTGAGATTGTTTCATGATGAAGAAATAGTTAGAAGAGAAGCATTTTTAGCGTTAAATAATGCTGTTGATACTGGCGTTTTTGCATTGATTAGCGAAACATTTTTTAATTTGCCATTAACGTTTGAGAATTTTGCGGATTTTGAAAATAAAGTTCTTAAATCTACTCATATCGAACATAACTTACCAGATAATATTTATAAACAAGTGGAAGAACTGTTTTCTAAACAAGAATCAGGTAAGTTTACGGTGCCAATTAGGGTAGATTTACTGCAACCTCTCCCGCTACGTGAAGTGAACATGAAAGCACCGCATTAATATCTGGGCAGCCAAGCCTATAAACGTGTAAATCTTATAATACCCTAATAATCAGATAGCCCACCTGTAATTTTTTAACAATGCTCTATACAAAAACCTATGTTTAGCTTGTATAGAAAAATCATTTATCATAACCATATAATAGATACTTAATTTAACTAGAGGTATTAAAGTGGCAAGTGTTATTGTCGATATTGCTCCACCAAAAAATTTTGGTAAATTTTCATTTTTACATTTAGGTTTTAGACCATTTTTTATAGGAGCAGGTATTTTTGCGATCATAGCTATGTTGTTATGGATTGGTATATATAATCTTGCGTGGAATATTCAAATATATTCTCCAATAACTTGGCATGCTCACGAAATGATTTATGGCTATAGTATGGCTGTTATTGCCGGTTTTCTGTTGACAGCTATAAAAAATTGGACTGGTAAACAAACTTTAGATGGTTATCCATTGTTATTGTTATTTTCATTATGGGCAGTAACTAGAATTTTACCTTTTATTGGCGTACCTTTAACTGTGATAGCTGTGAGTGATAATCTGTTTTTATTATTACTGGCAGTAGCTATATTTTGGCCATTTTTTAAAACCAAAAGTTGGAAAAATATGATATTTGTAGCAGTTGTGCTGTTATTTTTGGCTAGTAATATTATCTTTTATCTAGGTATGTTGGATGTAATTCCCAATGGCACATATTATGGTTTATACGCAGGCTTATATTTAATTATTACCTTAATTCTTATTATGGGTAGGCGAGTTATTCCATTTTTTATCGAAAAAGGCGTAGGTTATCCAGTTCAATTAAACAATTGGAGCTGGGTGGATAAAAGTAATTTGGTAGTTTTTTTATCATTTGCTCTAGCTGATTTAATAACTCCTAACTCTTATCTTAGTGTTGGATTAGCTGGATTATCTGCCGTAATCAATAGCGTCAGGTTAGCTGGTTGGCATACCAAAGGTATTTGGGAAAAACCATTGTTATGGGTTTTATACGTTGCCTACGCATTTATTATATTCGGCTTAATATTAAAAGTGCTGGTTTTTGTCAGTGGAATTTCAATTTATTTAGCAGTCCATGCTTTTGCACTTGGTGGTGTTGCTATGCTTACGGTTGGGATGATGGCGAGAGTTACTTTAGGACATACTGGCAGAAATATATTTTCCCCACCGAAAGCATTATGGTGGATTTTTATATTGCTCGGATGTAGTGCTGTGGTTAGAGTTATTTTACCATTATTAGATAACTCATTATATATGACATGGATAGCTATTTCCCAAGGTCTTTGGGTCATTGCCTTTAGTTGGTTTATATATATATATTTTCTTATGCTTATCTATCCAAGAACAGATGGACATTATGGCTAGATTTACCAATTGAATTATTTATAATGTTTCCCGTTTATGTATGATCCTAAACAAAGTAGTGATAATGGTTTAAAATTACAATCAATTAATTAGCAAATTAACCACCACTTTGTTTAGGACTACCCATAATTTTAGCTCTTAATTCACATTAAAATTCATCAATATCTTTATGATTAATTTATTCTAACTAATATTTGAAATAATATCTTTTTATGATGAACAATGCGTAAGTTCTAAATAATATGAACAATAGTATTTTTAATTTAGTCAAAAAATTTTGGCTCATAGCTTTTTTAATAGGTGGTTTATTTTTTCTAGTGAATTATTTTGTTGAACAAGCAACGTTTATCTCCAAACCGCTGTATTTTTCTTGGAAAACTTTTCTGGCAACAATTTTAGTACATGTTTTGTTTTGGATTTTATCTAGTCTTATATGGAAACATTTACTACTTACAATTTGTAATGTTTTTATTTCCCCATTTCAAAGTTTTTCACAATTAGTGTTAGTAAGCGTTGGTAAATATATGCCAGGGAAAATCTGGGGAATGATAGCTCGTGGTACTCAATTAAAAGAATTTGGGGTGAATGTTAAAGAAATTTTTTCCCTTACTATTCAAGAACAAATATTACTATTACACGCCGGTTTGGTTATAAGTGCCATACTCACTGGGTTTTTAGTAGCAAAAATGTGGGCTTATGGACTCATGATTGCGGCTATATTAAGCGTATTAGTAGGAAGACGAATGCAAATTTTATTCATCACGTTACTTGATTATTTAATCAGCAGTTTAACAAAGCCAGATGTAAAAAAAACGATAACACAACAACAATATTTTAAATTATTAATTGCTTATATTATTCTGTGGATTTTAATTGGTTGGGTGTTTAGTGGAATCTATTTTACTTTTGTGACTCAGAATGACTTTAGTATAAGAATAATGGCCTGGCTGATTTTGGCAAATACTATTGGCATAATGGCTGGTTTTTTAGCAATTTTTGCACCTGCTGGAATAGGTGTAAGAGAATCTATCTCTAGTATTGTTTTATCACAAGTAATACCATTAGAACAGGCTATTTTCTTAAGTCTATTGTTTCGTTTTTGGACTGTTTTAACAGAATTAAGCTTTGGAATAATTGTAGGATATATCCTAGGCAAAAATATCTTCAAAAAACAGCCAATCAAGTCAACTTAGTTTTTCTGAATAACAAGAATACTGCTCTGTCGAAATGGTATTAGTTCCCGAAATGTATATTCTTCATCAGGAAAATTTCCTTTAATATCTTGGATTGTCCATGAGTGCAAATAAAAAAGATGCTTTTTTGACGTTTCCATAATTGGAGCAATAATAAAAACACCGTTGGTTTTCAGGCATTTTTGGATATTTTTCATTGCAAAATCTAATTTATCTTTGGTAACAATATGTTCTATCACATCAATCATCATAATTAAATCAAATTGTTGAGCTATAATTCCTTCTGTTGTAACATCCTTTTGAATAAAATTATAGTTAGGAAATTTTTTGCTAAATTCAGGAAATAAGACATCTGTAATATCCACCCCAATATAATTTTTTACATTTAAATCATGTAATAATTGCGTATAAAAACCAGTGCCACAACCTATTTCCAGTACTTGAATTTGGTCAAAATTAAATTTTTCCTGATGTAAAATAGCTATCATAGTATTGACAGCTAATTGATAATCACGCCGATTTTCTTCTTCTGATAAACCTTCATCACCAGAAGCTGTTAATGTTTTTCCATACTTGGAGAATCTATCTTGCCAATATTTTTCAGCATTATAATCATCACCTTTGCGATATTTAAAGGGAGCAATGAAAATTTTAAATATGCCTCTTTGTAATAAACCTAATGGATTGTTGTAGATTTTGGATAAAATTTCTTTTAACATTTTGCCTCATCGGGAAACATTGGATAAATATTATGAATATTACGCAATTATTTTAAAAAGTAAGTTGAGTTAGATGAAATCATAACCCAACACATATATACCAGTATTTTCAATAGATTCTTAAGTGTATTTAATCTTTGCCTTACGAATTTCAGTTTTCCCAATTTTAATAAGATGTACGATTGGAATTCCAGATGGACAAGAAAAAGTACAAGCTCCACACTCTACACAATCCATTGCATTATGCTTTGCCATTTTATCATACCATCTTATTTTTGAAAGTTTGGCTAAATGAGAAGGATTTAAAAAATGTGGACAAGCTTCTACACAACGGCCACAACGAATACAAGGATATTCTTTAGACTTACTAGTTTCGGTTGCGGTAAATGCTAAAATTCCAGAACTACCCTTTAAAATAGGCACATCCAAACTGGCAAGTGGCATTCCCATCATTGGCCCACCCATAATCACTTCACGAGTAGTTGCTTTTAAACCGCCACAAAAACGTAACACTTCACGTACTGGGGTGCCTAATGGTACAATTAAATTAGCTGGTTGACTAATCCCCGGGCCAGACACAGTAACAATACGTTCAATGAGTGGCATACCGGTTGCAAAATAATCTGCAACAGCCACAACAGTACCAACATTATTAACAGTTATACCCATATCTCGTGGTAATCTTCCAGCCGGAATCTCTATGCCGAATATGGATTTTATCAACATTTTTTCAGCTCCTTGCGGATATTTTACCCGTAGAGCTATAACTTTAATTTTTGAATATGGTTTGATATGACTATTTAAAATTTTAATTGCATCAGCTTTATTAGATTCTACTCCAATAGTTGCTTGTTCTGCTCCAATTTTAGTGCGAATAATTTCAACGCCTTGTAATACAGCGTCTGGGCGTTCCAACATTAAACGATGATCGTTAGTTAAATAAGGTTCGCATTCAGCTCCATTAACGACCAAATGTTTAATACGCATATCATCAGGCACGGAATATTTAACATGTGAAGGAAAAGCAGCACCACCTAAACCGACAATTCCAGCTTGTTGAATATGGTTAATAAATTCTGCATTGGACAAGTTTACCCAATCAATAGCTGGTTTAGATTCAAAACGTTGAGTAGCATATGGATCAGCTTCTATTTCTATTGCGGGTTGTAATTTTCCACCCGGATAACGGCGTGGGGCAATTGCTCGTACCCAACCAGTTATGGGACTGTGTAATGAAGTAGAAACAAACGCCCCTGGCTCTGCAATTAACTGCCCCCGTTGAACTCGTTCTCCAATTTTAACGATAGCACGAGCTGGAGCACCTAAATGTTGACCAAGTGATAAAATATAATGGCTATAAAAAGGTATCCTTTGGATGGACAAATGTGCTGTTTGTTCAGTATTATCATCAGGATGAACACCATGTGAGAAAGTTCGCCTGAAGATTGGCAAAGGTTTTATGTTTGTCATGTCTAATCTATGAGAAAATATCAATTGTTTATTGCCTCAATAATAATTTAATATTTTGTAATTATGTACAATACCCATTTCAACTTTTTTCGTTTATAAATTATAATGATATAGCTAATTTAAATTATTTATAAAACTTATAAACTGGTTCTATATCGATAAATATTATAAAAAAGTTAGCATTGGCATGGTAGGTAGTTACTAAATTTGTTATATAGCGTTTCTCAATTAAATGTGTTATATTAATGCAAGTTAAGAACTTGATATTTATCTTGAAATTCATTAAAAATTAAGCATTCATAATTAAAAATTGCTATAATCATTAGTTACATTTTTTGATAATGTCATAATTTATTATCTCATATTTTATTGGTAACTTTCTATTACTATCAATTTTTTATCATCCGTTATAATCAGTAAATTTCAACTAACTAGGTACCAATATGTGGAAAAGTAAAGGGTTTATCCCTTATCTAACTATTGTTTTCTTCAATGCCTTCACTGACTTAGGTCATAAAATTATAATTCAAAATGCCCTGTTCAAATTCTATGACGGGACTGAACTAAGAATCTACACCGCCATCATCCAAGCCATGATTTTAATACCATTTGTGATGGTTTTCACTCCAGCTGGTTTTTTATCCGACAAATTCCCCAAAAACCGAGTTATCCAAGTCGCCACCTTCGCCGCAATTCCAATAACTATAATGATAACTTGGTGTTATTACCATGGTGAATTCTGGTTAGCTTTCTGGATGACATTTATCTTAGCTCTGCAAAGTGCTTTTTATTCCCCAGCTAAATATGGCTATATCCGTGAATTAGTTGGAAAAGATAATCTAACTCCGGCTAACTCTGCCGTGCAATCAGTAACTATTGTCGCAATTCTGTCTGGAGTTATAGTTTACACCCTGTTTTTTGAAAGCTTGTTTGTAGATAACTTTACCGAAATTGGCGATATTTTGGTAGCTGTCAAATATGTTGGTTTTTTATTGATCGCAGGAATTATTCTGGAAGCTTTATTATCCTTACGCTTACCACAAAAACAACAAACCAATCCTAAATTACAATTTGAAGTCAAAAAATACTTAACATTACGTTATTTCCATGATAATCTCAAAGGGGCATGGTTAAATAAAGGGATTTGGTTAAGTATCATTGGATTAGCAGTATTTTGGGCTATCAATCAAACTCTATTGGCTTCTTTCCCAGTCCACCTTAAAGATGTTATCGGCGAAACTGATACTAGAGTTGCGAATGGAATCATGGCATTAGCTGGGATTGGTATCGTGTTGGGAGCAGTATTTGTCAGCAAAGTATCCAAAAATTACATCGAAACTGGATTGATTCCTTTAGGTGCGTTGGGAATCTGTATCTCACTAATGATCATACCATCCTTGCGTGAACCGGTGACTTCTGGATTAGTGTTTGCTGTCTATGGCTTTTTTGGCGGATTATTTATTGTACCGCTCAATGCTCTAATCCAATATTATGCCAAAGAAGGTGAAATTGGAATTGTATTATCAGCTAATAACTTCATCCAGAATATTTTCATGTTGACGTTTTTAGGCATAGCTATTGGCCTGGCTTATATCGAATTTTCTAATCAAAATATCTTTTATTTACTAGCTTTGGTGACTTTTGTGGGAACTATGTACTCTATTTCTAAACTACCGCAATCTTTCATTCGGTACATTATCACCGGCATGTTGAGACGGCGTTATCAAATACAAGTTGTCGGCATGAAAAATTTACCATCTACTGGTGGAGTCTTATTACTTGGCAACCATGTCAGTTGGTTAGACTGGGCAATGCTACAGATTGCTTCACCTCGGCAAATTAGATTTGTGATGCTACGGAGTTATTACGAAAAATGGTATATGAAATGGTTTTTAAATATATTTCAAGTAATTCCAATCGGTTTTACCGGCAGCAAACAAGCTTTGCAAAAAGTCCGTGAGAGCCTCAGTAATGGTGAAGTGGTAGCAATTTTTCCCGAAGGGCATATCAGCCATAACGGCCATCTCAGTATTTTTAAAAGTGGCTTTGAACGGGCCATAAACGATACCCAAGCGGTAATAGTGCCATTTTATTTGCGGGGCTTATGGGGAAGTTTCTATTCCTATGCAACTAAAAAATATCGCTATTCAACTGGTAATTCTGGTCATCGTTTGATTACGGTCGGATTTGGTGAACCTTTACCTGCTAATTCTAGTGCTGGAGAAGTAAAACAGGCAGTATTAAAAACTTCCATCCATGCGTGGCAAGAATATAGTCAAACTTTGGAACCATTGGCCATCAGCTTTTTACGCACCGCTAAAGCTCAACGCAAGAAAATGATCGTGATGGATGCTACTACTGAATTGAGTTATGAACGGTTATTAACTGCATCCTTAGTTTTTGCCAAACGCTTGCAACCGTCAATGCAAGGCCAGCAAAATATCGGCTTATTATTACCCACCTCAGCTGGGGCAACCATAGCCAATTTAGCGGTGTTAATCAATGGCAAAACCGTAGTCAATTTGAATTATACTGCTGCTCCCAAAGTAGTTGAATTATGTATGGAACAAGCTGATATTAAAATCATACTCACTTCCAAACGCTTTTTACAAAAACTTGGAGAGCGTGGGGTTGATATGACTCCGTTACAAGATCATGCTAAGTTTATCTATTTGGAGGATGTCAAAGCGGAAATTCCTAAAATAACGTTATTATTAGGGCTGTTGAAAGCTAAATTATTACCAGTTGCGATCTTGAAAGCTTTCTATTTCCATAAAACTAAGTTAGAGGATACCGCCGCTATTTTGTTTAGCAGTGGCAGTGAAGGAGTTCCGAAAGGAGTCAAGTTAAGCCATGCCAATATCATGGTGAATATCAAACAGGTTATATCGGTGTTAAACCCGGCTGATGATGAAGTAGTGCTAAATTCCTTACCTATCTTCCATGCTTTTGGTTTGACCGTGACTACTTTTATGCCATTGATGGAAGGTATGCCGATGGTATGTCAACCTGATCCTACTGATGCTAAAACAATTGGTAGTTTGGTAGCTCGTTATCAAGTTACCATTTTGATTGGAACTTCGACTTTCTTTAGGATTTATACTCGGAGTCGTAAATTGCATCCGTTGATGTTTCAATCATTGCGTTTTGTGGTGGCTGGGGCAGAACGGCTTAATCCAGATGTGCGTAATGCTTTTAAGGAAAAATTTGGCAAAGATATGCAAGAAGGTTATGGGGCTACTGAAACTGCTCCGGTTGCTTTCTGTAATATTCCGGATATTTTATTATCCTATTCTGGCATTGTGCAGGTTGGCAATAAAATTGGTACGGTTGGGCTGCCAATCCCGGGGACTACGGTTAAAATTGTGGAACCAGATAGTTTAGAGGAGTTAGCGATTGGTGAAGCTGGGTTGATTTTGATTGGTGGCCCGCAAATTATGTTGGGTTATCTGAATGACTTGGAGAAGACTGCGGCTGCTATAGTGGAAAAAGATGGGATTCGTTGGTATAAAACTGGTGATAAGGGCAAGATAGATGCGGATGGTTATCTGACTATTTTGGATCGTTATTCTCGGTTTGCCAAATTAGGTGGTGAGATGATTAGCTTGAGTGCGATTGAGGTGCAAATTGCTGAAGTTATCAACGATGAGGAAGTGGAAATTTTGGCCGTTGCAATCCCTGATTCTAGTAAAGGTGAGCAGGTTGTGTTGTTGGTAGCTGGTGAGATAGATTTGGCTGAGCTGAAAAGTAAGGTTCTGAAAAGTAGCATTAATCCGCTTATGTTACCTAAGCAGTATTTGGCAGTGGAGGCTATTCCTAAACTTGGTACTGGTAAGGCTGATTTTAGTGGAGCTAAGAAGCTGGTTTTGGAGATGGTTTGATTGCTAGTCCTGCTTGACTTATAGAGTTAGTGGGATTAGTATATTTAGTGATGAAGATAATTATAAGACTTCAACCTTTCATATAATGAGAATATCAGGATGAAAAGATTTACTATTTTTTCTTTTTTAGGCTTAATTTTATCGTCAAATATTCTGTTGTCTAATTCTTTAGCAGCAGATTTTAACCCTCAGACAGGTATTTTAACGATACCGTCTATTGTTGTTTTAGATAGTACTAAGGCAAAATATCAAGCCGAATTACAATTAATTTCACATGTTAAACCTGTAACTTTTGAAGTAAAAAAGCTAACTCCTATTTCAGTTGGTTCTAGTGCTGATGCTAATTTTAATCCTAGTAATGGTATTGTTTATATATATAATCTCACTTTAGCTCAAAAATTTTATGCTGGCACTATGTCGTTAAGTATGATACCTAATACTTTGAAGTTTACGGTGGAAGATACTGCATTTCTTAAGAGAAATATTTCTTTAGATGATGTTGTAACTACATTCTCTAATGGCAACTTGTCAATAATCGGCACTACAGATATGGGAGAGTCTGTTGAGCTTTCTGGAAGTAAAAAGGATGATGGAGTTTCATTTTTGATAAATATAAAATAACTTATCAAGTTCATATAACTCGTAACCTGCAATTCCGTAAGATGTGGTGAGGAAACGAACCGCATCAACCATGATAGATATTACGATACAATTGATGCAATTCCCTTCGTTCATT
>DAOUSR010000187.1 GCA_030627125.1 Thioploca sp. | reverse complement strand
TGTTGTACATTCTGATTTTGGTACAGAAATTCATAAAGTCAGAGATGATTTTTTTGTAGCACAAGTAAATAAGATACTCACTGATAATATCATAACCACTGTTGATACCTGTTTTGCTGGAGGGATTATTGGTACTGCTTTTTTGGAAACAATGGGTCAAGGGGTTAAGGCGGTTGAGGAGTTTCTTGACAGTATTGCTCCAGCTCTAAATAGAGTTCAACATTAAACTGGTGGTGGGCGGCGTTACACCGAAATTTTATCTCACCAAGGTTTCAAGTTTAACGACTTTGCGTGATCATTTATAATAATTTAAGGGATACAAATGGTAATAAAACAAACCAGTCCTGTCAATTCCAACAATGAATGGGACCCACTTGAAGAGGTTATCATTGGCGGTTTAGATGGAGCAATGTTTCCAGCTTGGAATGTAATTAATGAAGTGACTGTTCCACCAAATGAGTGGACTGCCATTGAAAAAAAAGTGGGGGGGGTGCTGGTGTTCCATATCCGCCTGAATTGGTGGAAGCTGCTCGTAAAGACTTAGCCGAGTTTATTCATATTTTGGAGGCAGAGGGGGTAATTATTCGTCATGTTCAACCTGCTGATTACAGTGCTTCTTTCAAAACACCCAATTGGCAAGTTTCAAATGGTTTCTGTGCTGCCAACCCTCGTGATCCTTTTATGGTCATTGGAAATGAAATTCTCGAAACACCTATGGCTGATCGGGGACGTTATTTTGAGACAGGAGCTTATCGGAAGTTATTCAAAGAATATTTCAAAGCCGGTGCAAAATGGACGGCGGCACCTAAACCACAATTGTTAGATGATTTATATGATTGGAACTATACCGTTCCACAACCCAATGAACCAATGCGGTTTATGGTCACCGAGTTTGAACCGGTCTTTGATGCCGCAGATTTTGTACGCTGTGGTCGGGATATTTTTGCACAACGTAGTAATGTCACAAATGCATTAGGCATTGAATGGTTACAACGACATTTAGGTGATGAATATCGTGTTCATGAAATTCATAATCTTTCACCAGAAGCTATTCATATTGATACCACTTTTATGCCCTTAGCACCAGGAAAAGTTGTGATCAGCCCAGAATATATTGATGTTACCAAACTGCCATCCATCTTGAAAAATTGGGATATTTTAGTTGCTCCCAAACCGATAGCCCCTGAAGATCCACTAAACATTTTGAGCAAATGGATCTGCATTAACGTGTTAATGTTAGATGAAGAACGAGTTATCGTCGAAAAACGTCAAGAACCACTTATTAAAGCATTGAAAGATTGGGGATTTAAACCAATTCCTTGTTCGTTTGAAAATTACTTTCCTTTTTTAGGTTCGTTTCATTGTGCCACGTTGGATATCCGTAGACGGGGCAAATTACAGTCGTATTTTAATAATTAAAAAGGTAAAAAAAAGTTGTCTAACCAAAATTATGATGAAGCACTATTTAAAATAGGTGCGGTCAAACCATCGGACTGGAAAAAAAAGCCAGCCATATTTTCTGACGGTAAATTATCAATTGCTGGTCATCCGGTTATGGAAGATTGGGAAGATTCTTACATGCAAGAGCTAGCACAGATAGCAACAAGCAATGGTGGTGTTATACTTGAGCTTGGATTTGGTCTTGGCTTGTCTGCCAATTATATCCAACAACAACCCATTGATAAGCATATTATCATTGAGGCAAATGAAGAAGTCTTTGCCAAGTTAGAAGAATTCGCAAAAAATGCTACATACGAAGTAGAACCTAGATTAGGTTTATGGGAAGAAATGCTTCCATCCATTCCAGATGAAAGTATTGAGGGTATTTTATTTGATACTTATTCACCAAATTTTGAGAATGAGGAACAATTTGAGTGTGAATTTCCGTTTTTTGAACACGCTTACCGTATCCTCAAGAAAGGGGGGGTATTTACTTACTATTCATCTGAAGTTTCTGATTTCTCACCTCAGCATCTTCAATTATTACAAACGGCAGGATTTAGCAATATCGAGAAAAAAATATGTGCGGTTAATACACCAGATGATTGTTTATACTGGAAAAGTAAAACCATGATTGCCCCAATTGTAAAGAAGTAGTTTAACGAGCGTATGGTGGACACATCAAAATTAGTGTCCAGCTAGAAGCATTTTTATTGTTTTGGGAATTTTCTTCATAATTCCTAAAATAACTTGTAGTTAAATAATTTTAAAATTAGTGAAGGTATAGACTTAGGAATCGCACAATAATGTTACAAATTGGCTTTTTATTTGTGGGTGGTAGTGCCGTGTATGCAGGCATAAAAGTATACCAAAAATTTATAGAAAAAAAAGACATACATTCTTTCTCAAGCACTAAGGAAAAAGTGGTACCTTTAAAAATCAAATCTGAGAAAGCATTACCCACAGATTTGCGTCACCAACAAATAGCAGAGATATCATCTAATACTGAAATCAGTGAATCTGATCAAGAAAATAACCACTACCTACCTATTTCAGCAATTGGTCTGGTATTAGCGACGAGTGGTACTTTAGTTTATCCATTGGCTAGTTTCATTAGTGTGCCAATTAGCATCTACGCTTGTTTGCCCATTTTTCAAGCAGCTTATAAAAGCATTTTTAAAGAACGTAAATTTAAAGTTGCAGTACTTGATTTTATAGCTGTTATTAGCGGATTGGTCACTGGCTATTACTTCGTTACTGCTTTTGCAATCTTTACCTATTACTTAGCCACAAAAATTCTTAGCAAAACAAGAAATAATACCCGAAAAACACTGATTAATGTGTTTGCTGAACAACCTCGTTCTGTTTGGTTATTAAAAAATGGCTTTGAACTAGAAATTCCACTTTCAGACTTGCACGCTGGTGATATTATTGTAGTTAATGCCGGGGAAATCATACCAGTAGATGGTATTATTACTGAGGGTATGGCTGCGATAGACCAACACGCACTCACTGGTGAAGCTCAACCGGACGAAAAAGAAGTGGATGATAAAGTGCTTGCCGCCACCATTGTGTTAACTGGTAAAATTTACATTCAAGTCGAAAAAACTGGCTCAGAAACCATTGCTGCCCAAATCGGTGAAATCCTCAATCACACTTCCGAATTTGAACTATCCCTCCAAACCAGAGGCGAGCAAATGGCTGACAAAACGGTTCTACCAACATTGATGACTAGTGCCTTAGCCTTGTTGACTTTAGGAGTTTATAGTTCCGTAGCTGTTCTCAGTGCTAATTTTGCTGAAGTCATCAGGGTTACAACCCCAATTGGTATGTTGAACTTTCTTAATTTAGCCTCTAAAGATAGCATTCTCATAAAAGATGGACGCTCTTTAGAATTGCTTAATCAGGTGGACACTGTCGTTTTTGACAAAACTGGTACGCTGACATTAGAACAACCCCATCTGGGTAATATTTATACATGCAATGGGATTAAAGAAAATAACTTGTTGACTTATGCAGCGGCGGCTGAATACAAACAAAATCATCCAGTTGCAAAAGCCATTCTTCAGGCTGCTAGCGAGCGTACTTTAAATTTGCCAGAGATTGATGATAGCCAATATGAAATCGGCTACGGAATTAAAGTTAAAATAACGGAGCAACTCATTCGAGTAGGTAGTATCCGTTTTATGGAAATGGAAGGAATTGCCATACCAGCAGAAATATATAATATTCAACAGTTTAGCCATGAACAGGGGTACTCAACCGTTTATGTAGCTATTGATCAGCAACTGGGCGGAATGCTGGAATTACATCCCACAATTCGACCAGAAGCTAAAGAAATTATTCGTCAATTACGCCAACGCAATTTATCTATATATATTATTTCTGGAGATCACGAACATCCTACCAAACAATTAGCTGAAAAACTAGGCATCAACCACTATTTTGCCAATACCCTGCCTCAAGATAAGGCAAACAAAATTGAGCAATTACAAAAACAAGGAAAATCAGTATGTTTTATAGGAGATGGGATCAACGACTCCATTGCTCTCAAAAAAGCTCATGTGTCGATTTCTTTGCGTGGTGCTTCGACAGCGGCTACTGACACTGCTCAGGTTATTTTGATGGATAAAACTCTCGTAAAACTGGATTATTTATTTGAACTTGCTAACAATTTTAATAAAAATCAGAAAACTGGTTTGGCAACAACATTTATACCAAGTGTACTTTGTGTGGGCAGCATATTTTTTCTACATTTCGGTATTTTCAGTGCCATAATATTCTACAATATTAGTGCCATTGCTGGCGTAGGTAATGCTTTGTTACCCTTGCTAAATCAAAAGAAACCCTCATTGCCACACTCCGAACCAAAAACTCCAAAAATAAGTATGAAGTAGCTTTCAATTTAAAATTAGGTAGGGTCGCTGTAATGAAACCCCATAGGCATCAACTTAAGAAATTACTTGGTATAATTGGATTGAAACTAAATAATATATAGAAAATAATTAGATATTAAAAACAGAAGAAACCAATGCCAATATTTCATGAAGTTGCTAATGCAATACAATCAATTTTTAATAATTATAATAATTGGGGTCAGAGTAAAATTAATTTGATACAATCAAGTCTGTCAAAAATTAATAAAATCATTCATGGCAAGATTGGCTAGAGTTTCGCCAGTAAATATTATCCAGCATATCAAGATATTAATTTTACTCTGACCCCAATTATTTCAATTATTCCTGACCCCAATTATTCTTCTTTACCACATGCTCATAATTCTGAAAGTGGTATTTCACTCCATTTAGGAACTGGTGAGCTTTTTAATAAAACGACAGTCAAAAGGGTTTATAAAATGTAAAGAGCTTAAAACTTTAAGAAATAAAATTAAAGAACATATTTCACTCAAATTACCCAAACTAGTTAAACGATGTACTTAAATCAAGTGTTCGGTTTCTTTAGGATGTGGTGTGGTGATAAACTCTGGTAGAGTGGGTAACATGTTTTATCGTTGCCTACCAAATAACCATAAATTACTTCTTAGTTTATCTTGGAGGCGGACTTTCGGCAGATCAAGAATGGTGTTAGGTGATTACAAATAATTAATTGTTATTTAAAAGGTTTGCAGAACTAGGGTCGCTCCTGAAGAGCAGAGTTCCATCGCTGCCTGTTCTGTAATTTATATTTTAGATGGAACACACTTTTTAAGATGGAAATTTAAAATGAATCAAATTTTATTATTCAAATCAAATGAACATGAGTTTCCTTTGGAAATTATCAGTAGAAATGAAGAAAAATGGGTTTTCAGAAAACAGTTGAGTGGAGCTATTGGAGTATCCGATTTACGAGAACTTCATTCGCAACTTGTTAAAAAAGAAGAACTAAGGGAAGGTACACATTTTATGATGATTACCGTCACGCAGACTGACGGTAGTAATGGGCGTGGCAATCCATCTAGGATTGTATATTCATATCGTGGAATAATTCGAGTATCCATGCACTGTGAAGGAAAATATGCAAAACAGTTCAGAGATTGGGCTGAAGATGTTCTTTATGAAGTAATGATAACAGGTACATATTTGGGAAATGAGCATTCCGAAAAACCAAATAACCAACCACTATGTAGCTCACTGAGACGTATGGCTGAAGATGATGTGGCATTAGAAAAAATGTTTAGAAAACGTAAAGAAGGACTAACAGAAATTGGTTTTGGTGGAACTGTATCTATCCAAAAAGCAATTGATTCCATATACAAAGATACAGGAATTGACCTGAAAAAGCGTTGGGGATTTGAGTTTACCGAAGTTGGAGATAATGTAATATCAGATGAAATATTGCCCAAAAACAATATTGTACTTGATAATCCTACTACAGAAAAATTACCAAAAATTAAATTAGCTCATTCTGAAGTTGATATTCCTAAATCTTACAGAGGTTGGAATCTTAATAAACGAGGTACAAATAAAAAAGGACAAACCTTGTTTAATCTGGTTAAAAAAATAGATGGCACAAGGTTGCAAAAGTATCTTGGAGTTTGGAATCATGAAAAAGCAGATAAACTCATAGATAAACTAGAATTAGAAAGCATGTAGGCCAACCTTCTTGGGGTCAGAGTAAAATTAATTGATTATCTTGGGTATTGTATGTTGCTTTATTGTCCTTTTTTGGTCGCCCGGCTTTCCTTGCTGTTACCCGTCTCTTGGTTAAATTTTCAATTAATTTTACTCTGACCCCAAT
>DAOUSR010000086.1 GCA_030627125.1 Thioploca sp. | reverse complement strand
TGAACCTTTAATATATAAACTAGTCAAAGAGGTTAATCCTGCTATTGAACCTGATAAAGTATTATAACCTTGTATAAATATGTAAGTCAAAACATTCAACTTACTAATATTACCCCCAAGACTAGCCGCATTAGTCGAACTTGTCCAATTATCCCAACGTATAATCTTATTTTTAGGAATAGATAAATTAGAAGTCCCCGAAGAAACTTTTAGATAAATAGTCCTTGCTGCTCCGGTTGTTATATCCCAAGTTGTACTCTCGTCTAATGTTCCGGCAGAGTTTGAGTAAAATCTCGCTGTACCATCTAAGGTCAAAGTCATGTTTTCACTTGCAGTTAATGTAAGCGTAGAAACACCTGTACCATCACCTGTTGATGTTAATATAAATGGTATGCCTGCGACTTTTCGATCAGTAAGTTTTGTATTTAAATTTAAATTTAACATCTAAAATGGTTTGAAATAATATAAAGCTCCTACTCCACTGGACCCGTTAATTTTTACCATTGAAATAGGTTTTGTAGAAATATTAATATCTACTTCATAATCTGCTATATTAATAGAATTTTTAAATACAATATCTAAACGACCTTCAATTTCATTTCTTTTAAGTTCTAAAAAAAAGTATGTCGCATAATTACGCCAATTTCCAGTTAATTTAGAATGCCGATCTTTTCGGTAAGCAGAATAATAAGCACTTTCTTCAACCTTTCCGGTTGCTATTACTGTTGATATTAACACCCTGTCAACTGTGATTGTAGTGCCACTTATGCCAGTAATTACTGCAACCTGTAATTCACTTAATTTTATACATTGACCAATAAATAAATTAGTAGCTGCAGAAACGACAAAACTTAATCTATCGGTTGCAATTGACGTTATCGTTTTTGAGTTATCTGTATAAGTTACCTCTGTTTGTCCTATAAGAGTTTCAATACCCGGATATGCGAGTATCCCTTTTGCTGTTGAATCTGCCAGTTCGCCTAATGGTTCTAACATAGAACCTAATGGCTCATTTTGCTGACTTAATATTCCTTTACTTGGTGAATCGATTAATGCCATAATTTTGTTTTTATTCTGTTTTTAAATTATTTTTTTTACTCTCATCTATATTGGCAGTACTATCCGTTATGTTTGTTGGTGGGTTTGCTGATATTAATAATTTTAATGCAGCCCCTCCATCTTGTGGTACTGTGACCCACGAATTCAAAGCAGTTATTAATTTATTTAATTCAGCATTCGTTTTATTTAAATCTTCTATTGCCGTATCAAAACCGATTTTACTTTTCGCATACCCAATTAAATTATCAGTATTTCCATTTAGTTCTATAACTCCGGTATTTAATAATTTTACAAATGCTGCAATAGTATCACCTGCTTCATTTGTTGAAAAATATTGATTTTCTCCGGCATTAAGATCATCTAAAATAACCTTATTTATAAATCCAATACAAATCGGTTCGTTACTATTTGAAGTTTTGGTATAAAGTACTTTATAATCTTTTGGTACGTTAAAATCATTCCCAAATGAACTCACCATTTTTGTATTTACAACATCATATTTCCCAAATCTTAATATTTTGATAAATCTGATGCTATTTTCAGTAATAACTTCCACAACTTTACTTATTATGTTCATCTTTGGTAAACTTTATAATTTAAAAAACTGACTGAACATCTTTCTGATCCTGCTTTATAATTATAAGTTATCGCATTACATATTGATTTTACATTATTTATTATTAGTTTTTCACCCACATTTATAAAATCATCATGCAATTCAATCGTATATGTATTAGCTTTATAACTGTCATATTTTAACGCATCAGCTTGTTTTTTTGTAATATCAGAATCTCCATCCATTTGAATCTTTGTTATGTTTCTTTTTTCATCAATTACATTAAATGATGATTCCGCTTGTTTGGTCGTATCATTACCAATACTTTGTTGACCCAAAATTACGTATTTTCTATAAAATTTTCTATAATTATAACTTTTATTTGAGCCGGTTATATTTGAATTTAATGTCGCATCAGTACCAATTGTTTTTGTTATTATTAGTTCGCCTTTTGCGTTATGTGTTAAGATTAAATTGTTTTGTGAACATAAATTATTAATAATATCAGCTGCGATTGCATCGGGTGATTGATCCTGAAATTCATAAGACTTGCTTAAATCTGAATCTGCAGAACTGTCAACCTTTAAAGTAATTTCAAAATAATCGCATATACTTTGAATTATCTCTTTTATAGTTTTATTTTGCGTTTGAATTGGGTACATTTCTAAAGGCAAAGTAGAATCTTCTAATATTCCTGTAAGACTATAACATTTATAATTAAAAGGTTTTGAAATAGGCTCGTCAGGTTTTGTTTTACCAAATATTTTCCCTGTAAATATAAGTACGTTATCTCTTAATGCTTCAATTTTTGCAAATTCATAAGTTTGAATATCTAAAAAAGTATTAAATCTAAATGATGAGCTAATAGCATCAATTTGAGTTGATAAGGATACATTATTGAAGTATTCTAACTTTTCACCATTTACCTTAATTTCTAATTTAGGCATAATAAACTATATTAGTATCTTTTCTTATTATTAAGTTTCTCCATGAATTTTCTAAACTTTTTGTGCCCATAAGGTCGTTATCGTTAATTATACTATTTATATTTTCATCTGTTGCACTTCCGTATAATTCAAATGCCAGTAATTCTGCTGTCGTATCGCTTACGGTTGTAAATATACTTACTTCTTTTGATTTTACAGAAAGTTCTTTTATTTCTTGAATAGCTAAAAAAACAGAATTTACCACATTATCATTTAAAACATTATTCGGGGTAAACACTGATAAATCTTCTTTTGTAAAATCAATTTCAGAAATATTTTCTATATAACTATTAAAAATCAAATTAGTTTTATTTATAGTATTCGTAACATCTTCTTTATATTTATAATCATAAACATCGGTTGTTTCTGTTTCATCAGTAACATCAAAACCCGATAATTTATTAACGCTTTCGGCTGGTGTTATTACTGTTTGTGTTAATGCTGTAATATTACAAGCCCCGGCGTTTTCTTTAAAAATTATCATGTTTAAAGTTTCAATATCTAAAGCTAAAATCACATCACTTTGAGACTGTATGATATTATTTCGTGCATCAACCGATGAAGTAAGGATATTTAAAACTGAATCCGGCAATATATCTATCCTTAACCTGGTAATAAGATTTAATAAATCATTTATTGCTGACATAAAACGGTAAGCATCAAAAGTAATATCATTAATTAATTGTCTTATATCGTAGAGTTTATTCACGTATTCATTATTTAGAATACTATCATATGAATCTTCTAAATTATCAACAAAATCAGATAATAATGTTATTTCACTTGGAGTAAAATCTAAAAATCCAACTGTATCAATAGCTTGTGTTTGAATAATTGTATTGGTTGTAATTACCCCTGCATTGTAATCTTTTATAATCAAAGGGATAGAATCTTCAATACTTTGCTGAAATTGAATAACAAAAGGTACGTCACCTTGCTTGGAGTTATCAAAAACCATATTACCTATTGGTTGACCTTTTAAATTTCCAAATAAAGGATGCTTAACAAGCCATTCTTCATCAAAACAACTAATACTGTCTATAAATTGGCCGAGCTGATCTTGATCTATATAAAAATTAAGGTCAAAAACAGGAGAGGCGGTACTATTCCGTTTTGGCTTTGTGCCTATTTTCCCCGGATAATTATAAGATGCTGTTAAAGGGTCGATGCTCCCACCTTTTATTTTCATCTTAACATTATAAGTTTCACCATCCCCTGTTGTGATTGGAACTAATGGAAAATTCTTAATATTTTCTTGCCATTCGCTCATCTTAATCGTTCAATTTGTCTTTTTGCGTTTTTAATATAAAAATTATCTAGTTTTTTACCACTTTCAATCATTGCATTAATCAAAAAAGGATGCCTTGTTTTTAGTTTTACGCTTCGTCCTTTTTCATAGCTTGCGATTACTTCTGTTTCTACTGGCTTATCTGATTTTTTACGTATTTTCTTAACTTTTGCTAAAACTCCCTTGTTATTTACTTTTACTAACAATGGCTTACCTTCGCTTTTTGCTTCAATTGCTTTTTTAATATAGTTACCACCATCAAAAACAATAGGTTTAATATTAGTTAATCTCTTATAGCTAGGTTTTAGCAAGCCCTTAGCGTTTCTTTGTTCTTCTGCGCCAATGTAAGCACGATGAGGAACGGTTCCGGAATATTGTTGTTTCCCAACTTGTGTACTTGCAGTCGCTTTAGAGTTTTTACCTTTTATCATTCCAACTGTTGATTTCATTTTACCAATATCCCAGCCAGTTGCTTGTTGATAACCTGAAAGTGCCTTGAAAAATCTATCGTTTTTTATATCAAACTCTTTTTTTGAATGTTTTTGTAATGTTTTTACCTTTACATCTTTTGCAGCATCAGTTAAAGTGAATCGAATAGCATTGGGCAAAGCAGATTTATGAAGTTTACTTAATGTATGGCTAAAAGCTATTAGATTATTTCCCTTAAATTGTAACATTACTATTTTTATATTAAAATCTGTACATCATCTCTACCATTATCAGCCACATAAATATTAGTATCGGTTACTGCAATTCCTATCGGCGTTGTAAACTGACCATTTTCAAGCCCAGTGCTTCCAAACTTGGAAACAAATGTTCCACTTAAATCAAAAATCTGTACGTCATCTCTATCACTATCAACCACATAAATATTAGTATCGGTTACTGCAAATGCTGTCGGTGTTGTAAACTGACCATTTCCAGTCCCAGTGCTTCCAAACTTAGAAACAAAAGTTCCACTTAAATCAAAAATCTGTACGTTATCCATGTAAGTATCAATCACATAAATATTAGTATCGGTTACTGCAATTGCTATAGGGGTTGTAAACTGACCATTTCCAGTCCCAGAGCTTCCAAACTTAGAAACAAAATAAACATCTGTTGGTATTGCTATTGCTAATGTATCATCTAATGCTATCGTTGTGTAAACATCAACATCATCATAAACAACAGTATCTAGTGGTTTCAAGCTCATTATTAAAAGCAACATTTTTAAATAATATGTTGCATCAATTGAACCAGATATTAATATTGAATTATACGTATCAGTTCCTATTAAAAAGTTTTCAAAACAACTTATATTATTCGCATGTATATATCTCCCTACATATCCGATTTCGTTTGTGCTTACTATGACATTCGTAAACCCTGCTAAATTTAATTGACCTTGTATATAATCAAGACTCAATCTGTTTTGAGATTGGGGAAATGCCATATAAGATTTTACAATAATTCGCCTTTGTTCTAATGTAGAAAATTCAGGAACGTTAATATTATATCTCAGTTCCCAAGGCTCGGGATTGAAATTGTCATTTACATACCATAATTGATCCTGAAAATCCTGAATCCATGCAAGTACCTTATCAATTTGCATTGCCAAAACTTCATTATATTTTTCAGAATCTTCGACACTCGCAAAAGCCCGTCCATTAGGGAATAATAATTCTATGTATCTTTTCGAATCCATTATATAATTAAACTTTCTAATACTGGTATTTCACCATAATAAGTAGGATCATTAGCATCGCCAATTTTGTATTCTGTTACTGTTTGTTCAACACCGCCCAAAGGTTTTACTTTTAAAGTAACTGCTGTAAATGTAATATCGTTATCTGATAATGCTTTTATTAATCCTTGCTGAGTTATAGTGTCGAAACTCGCATTATATGTTTTATTTAAAGTTGGCAAATAAGGTCTTATATTATACAGATAATCTTCAATTACCGTTTTTGCTGCTGCCTGTTGACCAGCAACGCCACTTGTTAACACAATGTTAATATATGTAACTTGAATAGGCAAAATATAAGTATTATTTATGAAAGGAAATAAATCAACTAAAACCCTTCCGACTCCATCAGTATCATATTTTATAGCTTCTATAACTTCATCAATAGTTGCTGAAGTTGGAATAAAAGGATTAATACCCTCACAATAGACAACTATCTTACCAGCGTTACCATCTGCCGCATAAGGATAAACAGTTCTTATTGCTGCTACATCTGAAGCCCAAAGTATATAATCTGAAGCATTACCTCCGTTTGGGCGTAGCGTAAAGCTGCTGACTACATCCAGTCTATAATCTTCTATATCTTCTGCGTCTGACGGTGCAGTATCAACAGCACTTACGGTAATTATATCATTAATTGAAATTAAAGGTGAAAGACTTTGCAATTCATTACTTACAATTAATACACTATCTATTCCAGCGGTTAAAGCTCTTACTTGTATGTCATCTCCTGGATTAATAGTAGCTAAACTTTCATAAATATAAATACCTTTTTTAAATCGAGTACCTATTGGTATTGTAGCAGTTTCACCAGAAATAAGAACAGTTGTACAGGTATAAATTCCAGAAACAGCAGGAAATGGCAAACGCCCTATTTTACTTGATCCAATACTTAATAAGGTTTCCATATTAGCGCTTCCAGCCCAAACATTGGCAGATATTTCGTTTATTCTTAATTGCAATGAATACATCGAGGTTGCTAATACAGCACTTTCAGCAAGGAAATTAACTCCTAATTCATCAACTGAAATATTATAAATATTTGCAAAATCTAATTTTATTTGTTCAAATAGTTCTTCTTTTGTCATTTTTTATCTGAATTATTTTATAAATTCCGAAAATAAAATTTTATTCTTTCTTTGCTATTTGTTCAAAATTAACGCTAAAACTCACGGCATTATCAAAGACAGCAGAACCTGACCAGTCTATATCTGTACTACTGACTTGGTATTGTATTCTTATTGTATCTGTTGCTTCTATTGCTATTGTGCCTATAAAACCCAGCATACCATCATCACCACTTTTGAAAGCCTTATCGTCGTTTGCTTGTAAACACCGTGCTTCTGTTGAATTAATTAATGTACGTATATACATTTTCGCATCGCTTATGCCACCAGCCCATTCCCAATGTCCACATCCTTGAACTCTTATAATACCGTCAAAATCTACTACAAAATATGTTGAATCGTCATCAAAATCAAATCCTTTTGTCGATTCACTTAATATTAAAGTATCAAATTTTACTGTTTCCCACGTATCGGCAGATGAAGTTGATATATCTGCCTGTCTATGATATTGGCTTACTCTATTTGCGGCTTCTAATGTTCCGGATATATTTATATTACCGTTAATTATTAAAGAATCAGTAATTACAACATCTTTAAAAAAGTTTTGGATTGCTAATTTACTTGTGTTTCCTGAAAAACTTAAAGGTTCCAAAACCAAGTAATCAACTGGCAAATAAGTAGTAGCAGTTGGCAAATCAATTAATCTTTGCGAATAACAATTAACTGATATTAAAATTCCTAAAAATAATATTAATTTTTTCATCTTGTTGTTAATTTTTGACCATCTTTTGTTAATAATTCAAATCCACTTTTTGATAATAATGGATCGCCTGTCGTTGTATCTTGAATTGAAATACTTATATTTTGATTTTTCGTAAAATCCCAAACCATATGTAAAGTACCATTGTTTTTTGCTGTTATTTTAATTTCTAACTTATCATTTAAACTTGTTAATTCTATATCAAATGTTGCATAAGTTATTTTTGATAAATCTGATTTTATAGCTCTTTTTATATTTTCTTTTCCTGTATTGTCAAGTGAATTTTCATATAAGGCTTTCTCAGTTTGCGAATCTATATTAAGATTAAAAATATTATTTGCCCAGAACGGGGAAACAGATGAAAATAAATGTAAATAAATATCTGTAAAAATACCCCTGTCAACTTGAATATCATTTTCAAATATTACAAGCGAACCGCCGTCCAAAGTTTCATATAATTGTTTGTTAATCATTTAATACCCTGTATTATGTACATCCACATCACCTTCCACATAAGATTGAGTTTCTTTTGACCTGTCATTTATATATAAATCTACTCTATTATTCTTTTGAACTGGTTGCTGTTTATTATTTTGATTAGTAATAACTTCTTTATTTGTTAATGTGTTTTGGTTTATTTGATTCATTGGTAAATTAACTAAATCGCCACCAGCGTTTTTGCTAACAATATCTTGATACGATCCTTGTTTTTCGGCTTGTATTCTTAATGTTTCTTCTGCTGTTATCGTATCTTTACGTCCGAAAAATTTAGCAACTCTGTCGACTATGTTACCAACCAACTCACTTACTGCTTTGAATTTGTCAATTACAAATGTTTTAATTGCCTTCCCGATTTCTTTTAATTTATTAATTACATTTTTTATTACAACAATAAAATTGTTAAAATATTCAATTACTTTTTTAATAAATTTAGTATTTTTAAATTGATCCCAAACTTTTTTTATCCATGTAACAACTTGTTTCCAG
This sequence comes from Thioploca sp., assembly GCA_030627125.1. Taxonomy (GTDB): domain Bacteria; phylum Pseudomonadota; class Gammaproteobacteria; order Beggiatoales; family Beggiatoaceae; genus DRQV01. The sequence goes on along the minus strand of DAOUSR010000086.1, from coordinate 5,386 downwards.
TGAATTACTAATAATACTATTGCAGCAATTAAAGCTATTATCGCAATTACTATCCATGTGATAGGATTAGCCCATAACGCTGCTGCAAAAGCCAACGTTCCAGATATTGCAGGTACCAAAGCTGAATTATAAAACCATTTAGCAGCAGTAACTAATCCCATAGCTACTTTGTATGATTTTAATGCGACTATATTGTGGCGTAATGCGAATACAGATTTTTTTGATAATGCTACTTGAAGACCTGTTGCAATATTTGATAATCCTATCACTGTATTTAATCCCAATTGAGCTACTTTAAATAATATTGTAACACCTTTATAAATTGCAAACCATTTAACAATTTTAAGAGTAACATCAACTATTCTATCCATATTATCAGCAACTGAACGTAAGAATAATTTTAAATTTACAAGACTTTTATTTTGTGAATCAGTTGAAGTCGTAGCATTTTTAAACGCAGCTTGAATTTCTTTTAATAAGATACCAAAAGACATAGTTTGAATATTAGCCTGTGATTGAGCATTACCAACTTCATTTAAATTACCTGTCAATTTTTGAACTACATCATTTTGATTAATAATAGTAGTTAACCATTTTGCACCCCTTACATCAGTTAATTCTAATAAATCATTATATGATAAATTAGCTTTAGATAAATTATTTATTATATCAGTTGCTTTCGTAAATTGTGGATTAAATTCCCTTTTCTGAGCAGTTGAAAGTTTTGCTAAAATACCTGCTAACATAGTTCCTGCTTCACTTGCTGGTGTTCCTGATTTTGCAAAACCTTCTAATATCGCAACAGTATCTTCAAAAGAATTTCCAAAAGCTCTTGAAGTACCTCCTGCATTAACCATAGCTTCTGATAAATATTGTATAGTTCCAGATCCTTTTTGCTGAGCAGTTGCTAATATATCAACAAACTCTGCTGCCTTATCTGCACCTACACCGAATTGATTCATTGATACAGTTAATGAATCAACTGCATCTGTTACTTCTAAATTACCTGCTTTACCTAAAATTAATGCTGCCTCGGTAACTTTTGCTAATGCTGCGGCACTTTCTAAAAGTTCTGGTTTTGCACTACCAACTAATTCAAAAGCCTTTGCAGTATTACCCGCAAAGATTTTTTGTCTTTTTGAAACAATGTCAATTTGAGCGGCAAAAGATTTAAATTCTTTTCCAGTTACTCCTGTAATAGCCTGTAAACTTTGTAAAGCATTATCAACCTTAATATTAGCATTTACTATTTCCCGACCGACCATCAACAAACCTATCCCAGCACCTAGACTACCTAAACTACCTAATATTCCTTTTACCTTTTTTTTAACGTTGGCATGCATCAGTGAGATTTTACGATTGAAACTTCCCAGCGACATTGATGCACGTTGCATTGATACTGTTGCACTCCTGCCAAAACCTTTGACACTAGCTTGCATCAGTGAGATTTTACGTTTTAAACTTCCCAGCGACATTGATGCACGTTGCATTGATACTGTTGCACTCTTGCCAAAACCTTTGACACTAGCTTGCATCTTACGAACAGGCGTAGTAACTTTATCTATTGCTTTGAATATTGAGGGTATGGTAAAAGCTGCCATTTAATCGTTTTTTTGTAATTGTCTTAAAATCTCATTGTACCAAAAAAATAATCCTGAACTATCAAAGTCATCTAAATATAATTTATTTAATATCTCAGGAGTCCATTTCATTTCAAAACCGACCTGTTTAATGCATGTATTTATTGATTCTATATCTAAAATCTGAACCATTTCAACGTTGCAACTTCGTTTATCTTCAGAAAGGTTCGCTATCCTAAAAAATACAATGCACTGATTAACTTGCTATTATTGCTATCAGTGTCTGATAACTTGCCTATTATGCTTCGTGCTGTATTTGTTAATAGTGCAATTTGCGCACGTACATATACCATTGTTTCTTTTTGGATATTTATTCCACGTGTGTAACTATCAAGTTCATAATCTTGATACCGTGTACGATAACGCAATTCTGTAATTTTACGTTCAACATCTCCGCCCTTATTTGTCATTTCAATTGGTTCTCTGAGATGTTGAATTATTGCATTTTCGACAAATTCTATCTCTTTATGTTCAACAAATTTAAGTAAAGGTATGATTTTACTAACTTTAAAATCATCAGTAAAATCATAATCCTTATACCTTCGATTTGTAATTAACCATTTTTCAATAGATTCAATTATGTCAAGTTCTTTTTTTGATAACTTGTTTAATATTTCTTGATTTTCTGAAAGTTCTTTTATTTCTTCCATTGGCTCAACACCTGAATTTTTAGCATCGTTTTTCATTGTTTTATATTTTTAAAAGGTCTTTTTCAAAAGCTACTTTAATTTGTAATGTCCCTGCATTTCTGTTTGGTTTAACATCACCTACAACAGTTCCAACACCAACATATACATCTCCTGATATATGTGTTAATGTCCAGTTAGCTAATTCAGTCATTGATTCTTTAATCAAGTCCTGAATGTAATCTTCAATATCTCCATCTACGGCACATGTAAATTGAATATAAGGCATATTATTTTCGTACTGTAAAATCATTTGGCCACTTGCTGTTCTATTATTTCCATCATCTGTAATCCTAAAACCACCTCTATCAACTTCTGAATCCTCTCCGCTTTTAAGATCAAATTTTTGATTTCCAACAATAGAATGTTGGCAAAATACTTCTGTGAATAATCCTGCTATTTTCATACTATCCTCCTAAATAAAAGTTTGCAACTGCATTTGTACTGATAACCCTTGCAAATCCCGATCTTTTGTAAGGAATTAAAAAATTAAGCCTGTCAGGATTTACGCTGTCAATACCTACTTGCATATTTTCAATCGAATAAGCAGAATCAGCAAATATACCTGAATCAGCAAAAGGAATAATTAACTTATTTATCATTATACTTTTGCTGTTTTTTGGTTTAATTACATTGGGATCAGTAGATGTCGAACTGTCAGGTAAAATTGTGAGTCCTTTAATAAATAAATTATCTAAAAACAAAATACGATAAGCTGTATTAAAGTCAATTCCTGCCAAATTTCTAACATATCTGAATTGAGATGGTTCCTCGCCGTCTGGATGGTAAGTTGTAACAAAATCTTTTACAAAATAATCACCATCAACTAAAGTAACTGTTGAACATCCTGCTTTTACAATCAAATCACGATTATTGTAAACATCCAAATTGCCAGCAACTAAATCCTGCGGTGCTGTTATTCCTATTAATCTTGATTCTAAAATATCAGATTTAGGATCACGTTGTACTTTTGGAGCGTAAATCCCGGCTGTAACTGCTGCTATTTCAAACGGCAAACTTAGACTGTTTGGAGCTGGCATAATTACGTTTGTTTGCTCGTTTTTGCGACCTGTTGTAATTGAAATTAAATTATCTTTGTCATCTAAAACCGTTCCCGTAATTGCAATAAATGGTTTAAAATTTTCAGAATTATAACGTCCTATTCTATCAGTTGAATTACCATTGAAAAGTTCGTAATCATCTAAAACTGTTGATGTAGAACCTAAGCAATTAACTACGATAGTATTCCACTCCTCACCAAATAATGCTAATGCTGCTGTCGGTAAAACTTCACCTGCTCCTGCAAATGATTCTGTAACTACGAAAGTTAATCCAACGTCCTCACCTGCAAATTCAATTACGATGTCATGCGCTGTTAATCCTTGCCATTTAGAAATTATTGGTAATTTATTAAGAACAATTGCTCCGGCTGTCACAGGGCTATCCGCAACGGCATTTATAGCATCTTTCATTTTTTCTAAAATTTCATCTCCAGTATCGATAGAGGCAACTGTAAAAGAATAGTATTTTCCTGCAATTATAACATATTGTGTTGCTGACTTTAAAGCCGTACCTATTACGGTAATTCCATATTCTTGTGCTATTGCTGCAACATTTCCAACTAATGGATATACCACCGTACTAACACCTCCAACATCAAGAGCATCACCTCTTAATCTTTTTGCTGCTAAATGTGCAGGGCTTCCATAACCGCACTCCGCTGCAACTTCATCAGCAGAAGTAAATACTAATTTAGTGCTTAATCCTACTTGTTTATCGGTATTCGCTTCAGCTATAATTGCAATTCTTTGAGGTAAATAACCTCCGGTCACCCCCTCAAAACCCTTATCCAAAGCATATCCAATTACTGTACTTACTCTGGTAGGGTCAACTGCTGTTGATATTTCACTCATTTTTTAACTTTTAAATGTTATTGTTTTATTTGTAATTATAAGATTATATGTTGCTTCTGCTAAATCCACTGCGACAGGTGAGTCATTGCTTTCATTTATTATACACTTATACGTTAATCCGCCGGAAATAATTCCCTGGCTATTCGTGTTTGAATCTTCAAAAGTTACTCCTGCGCTTACTATGTTTGTTTCTGAAATATAGCCCAAAGGAAAATCCAAAGTAATATATTGTTCAGATTTTAATATTGTTCTAATAACTGCTATGATTTTGCGTACATTATCATATCCTATCGCTTTAACATTAATAAAAAAACTATTCATGTTAGATTGATGTTCACGGTAATCATCTAAGTTCTCAAAATTTAACCAATTAACAGAAACAAAAGGCACATCACCTTCGTTAACAGAATTTTCAGTATCATAACTTACGCTTGACGGTAAAAATGTATTTAACAATACAATTTGCTCTGCAAATTCTACTGCCAAAATAGATGCTATTCTAACCATTACCTCTGAAAATAATCCCTCACCTATTTTATATGCTATTTTACTCATCTTTTAACGTGCAATTTATAATTCCAATTGTTCTGTTTGGCAAAGTTTCGCCAATTTTATAAGTTCGTGTTTTTTCACTATCAGCAAACTCAACTGTCCAATTTTTTAATGAAACATAATTTTTTGTGAAGTCAAAAACATCAAAAGGAACTGTTATACTTGAAAATGGACTGTTTTGTTTACTACCATCATCAAAAGCTAACGAATCCGTTCTGCGAATTGCAATCCCAGCCGTCTCAATTATTACAGGCTCGGTATCTGGACTTATAAATTTCGCATAAACAGAATCATCTCCTAAAAGAATTTCCTTTGCATCCGCTCTTGCTTCATTAAAAATATTCATTATCTTATCTTACCTTCTTTTAACCATTTTTCAATATAGTCTTTATAGGTATGAGAACTGATTTTTTCATGTCCTCTGAACATTTTACCAAAAGCATAAAAACCCGTAACAGCAACTTCATAAGTTTTTTTAAACTTTTTTTCGTCTGCTTTTACTTCCGGTTTTTCTTCTACAACCTTAACTTCTGGTTTTTTTACTTCTTCAACAGGTTTTTCGTCTGCTTTTACTTCCGGTTTTTCTTCTACAACC